>JAYVIY010000445.1:0-2383 GCA_043769795.1 Pseudobdellovibrio sp.
ATAACGGAAGAAGAGCTTTCATCGGCACTGTGTTGACCGCAATTATTAAATGAAAAAAGAGCAACAGAAAATAAGAAAATAGCAGTAGCCGTTCTTACGTACTTGTTAAGATTGAACATCAAATCTTCCCCGCTCTCAGTAGCTTATCGGCAAATTTCAGGTTTCGAAATTGCAAAAGAGCTGATTATCATTTTGGTACGTAAACAATTGTATCAAAATCAACAAGTTTGACAATATTCACAGCTGCAGATCATTTTAATACGTTTTCAGAAGGTCTCTGATTTGCAGTTTTGAAATGTTGAGCGGGGGCTTAATGAAAAGTAATTATAAAATTTTTTCGATCCTGATGTTTTCCTTTATACTCGTAGTTTTTTTTCAGAATTGCAATAAAGTGCAAATGAAAGAGGTTTCATCGGCATCTGAAAAAGCGGCTCCGACCGGAACCGGCGTCGAACAGCAGCGAGAGGGTGGAAGTAGTACCTCCGAAGAAGATGATGAGGACGAAGCGATGATTGCCAACTGCAATGATTATCTTAAACATTCAAAAGAAGCCATGAACGTGGGAAATGCCGTCAATCTTTCTGACATTTACGGAAATCTATTTATTAAAGGCGATCATATCGGAAGCCTCAGCCGAATCTATGGAAATTTTCACGCCTTAGGAACCGGAGCCAATTCAAGTATCGAGAGCATCAGTGCCTCATATGGTAATATGATCATTTGTGGCATGGATGTGAAATCAGTTAAGAATTACACGAGCGGAAACCTTGTTATTGTCCAAGGCGATGTGGGTGATATCGACGGCTTTCACGGCAATTTGCGCCTGGTCGGCGGACACATTACCGGTACAGTTAAGAATGCCAATGGAAATCTCAGTAGTAATTAAATCTTTTATTTCGATTTGATACAAACATTCTAAAAACATGTCTTGAATTAAGATATACTCTAAAATACGTTATTGTTTTTTCCTTTTCATCCGATACTAAGTCTAGTCCGTTGAAAAGGGAGAGCCATGCGAAAAAATGCCAAATTTTCATTGTTTGCGTTCATTGCTTTGCCTGCGCTGATCTTCCTTGCTTTTCAGAATTGTTCGCCGAAAGGCTTTAGTTCTTCCAGTATTAAACTTTCATCAGAAGCCCCGTTACTTGCAGCGCCGACCAACTCACTGATGTTGGTGAGTGCAGTTTCACGTAAACAACATGCGGCTGCGACCTATGACTTAGTAGTCAATACGGCAAGATTAATTACAGACAACTTAATTTCGGTAGAGCCGCGAATGGATTTAGGTACCGGTCATACTATTATTTTTAAATTTGATAAAGGTGTGAGTTCGGTCGGTACCGCTTCGGTTGTAAATTCGGAGAATCTCAAGATTGCTGATGCAACGGCAGTTGTGAGCTCGACCGATTCAAAAGAAGTGATCGTCAGAGTCATGAAGTTACCGAACCAGCTCAGGGCAAAAATTATTATTTCGGGTCTCAATGGAACCGATCAGAGCAGTAGCGTTGCCATTGGTTTTCTAGCGGGTGATGTGAATGGGTCTGGAGTCGTAGAGACCATAGATACTGAACTTGTAAACAGTCTGATTTCGCAGCCAATCAGTGTAAATAATTTCAAGAGTGATATTAATCAAAATGGAATTATCAACGTTGAAGATCGTGAAAATATCAGGGCCCGGTTAGCACTCGGGTTAATTTATAAAGATGCCATTCGCGCTGCCGGTGTTACCTGTGAAAGTATTCTCAATTACAATTCATGTGCGCCACCTACAGCCGGTGCCGCGGCCCTGTCATCGTCAAACGGGCAGACCGAGCTAACTTGTCAAACTTATTGCTCTGATCAAATTGTCGCTAGAAATGCATCCGATGGTGATTACTGCTGTCAGTACACGCCTCCGCAAGCGACCGCTAATAACCAATCTGTTTGCGCGTTATCGACATGGTCGAAGGTTGCCTCGAGCGGAATTTTTCCGAACTCCGCGGCCATCTGTTCAAAGAGACCGGGCGGAGCTTTGACCTGCGCCGCCACGACCCGAACTATTGTGTCAGCGGTCAATAATGTGGGTGCAATGGTTTCTTGTGACGCCAGTTTAGCAGCTTCGGTTTCTAGTGCCACACCGGTTGCGGCTACGGTTACTAATGGCGGAAGTTACTCATTAGTTTGTCAGGCCACCGGCATGTGGTCGACAACTCCTGCAACGGCCATTTGTCCGGCACCGGCCAATGTAATTTGTCCGGCGATAAGCCGAACTGTTGTATCTGCAAAAAATTCTTTAGACTATGCCCAGTCCTGCGTATTTAATTTACCGGCTACACCGGCAAGCGCAACTGCGGTTGCAGGGGTTCCAGCCACTCCGGTTATTGTGGGTTCAAGTTACTCGCTC
>JAYVIY010000446.1:0-2383 GCA_043769795.1 Pseudobdellovibrio sp.
AACCATCCAAACACTGATACTTTTGTTAGCATTGATTTCGTCTTCATCATCTGCGGTGAATGATGAAAAATCAAATGTGGTTGTAGGGTTTGAGCTTTCAGCCTTTGAATATCAGAAATTTTTGGACCACAGCGAAAACCGCCTCCCGAGTTATGAGAAATTTTTCAAAAAATTTTCAGCTCAATATCAAGTCCCGTGGACACTATTAGCAGCTGTTGCTTATCAGGAATCTAAATGGGATGAATCGGCCACAAGCTACACCGGCGTTAAGGGGCTTATGCAGCTGACTTTAAAGACTGCAGAACATCTAGGTATAGATGATCGTGAAGATCCACATCAAAGCATTCAAGGCGGAGCTCTCTACTTGAAATACCTATTTGGTAAAACGCCTTCGCACTTATCTGCAATTCAAAGATGGGCTCTTGCATTAACTGCCTATAATATCGGATGGGGCCATCTCCGCGATGCCCATCGACTGGCGGTTAAGCTCAAAAAAGATCCTTACAACTGGCGAGAATTTAAAACGGTTTTACCACTGCTTGAAAATGAAATCGTCTACACAAAGTTGTCTTTCGGGTACGCGCGAGGAAGTGAAACTGTCGACTTCGTAGATAAAGTATTTAATTATTATAAGTTAATGAATTCGACCTATGCGCATAAGTCTTTTTTAGCTAAATTAGATTTTGATCGTAAATTTTTATAAAAATTTATTCTACGGTTACCGATTTAGCCAGATTTCTAGGCTGATCCACGTCATATCCCAGCTTATTTGCTAAGTGATAAGCCATCAGTTGCAAAGGCACCACAGCAAGCATCGGGTTGGTCATCCAGTTTGAGACCGGTAGTGAAAGATAATATTCACTCATTGATTTCAAAGCGGCGTTTTCGCCGGTACCGATCGAGATTATTTTTCCACCGCGGGCTTTAGCTTCTTGCAAGTTACTTATCGTCTTTTCTATTAACTCATCCGCTGGAGCTACAACAACAATAGCCATATCTTCATCAATCAGAGCCAGCGGACCATGTTTCATTTCGCCGGCTGCATATCCTTCAGCGTGCATATAAGCCAACTCTTTAAGTTTTAGTGCGCCCTCTAATGCAATAGGAAAACTTACGCCTCGGCCGAGGTACAAGAAGCCTTTAAATTCTTTTAACTTTTCTGCCGCTTCTGCAAAATATTTATCATAAGCCAGAACAGTTTCAATCTGGCTGGGAACAGCCACAAGATTTTTTACGAATGTCTGTTCTTGATCTTTATTGAGTAAACCTCGAACCTTTGCCATTTGAAGCGCGAGAAGGTTCACCAGCGCTAAAGTGCTCATGAACGCCTTTGTGCTGGCAACTCCGACTTCGACCCCCGAGTTCATATACAAGTGCCCATGCGCTTCGCGATCAATCGAAGATCTTTGAACGTTGGTAATACTTAAGGTCAGTGCGCCTTTTTCTTTTGCTAGCCTGATCGCTGCCAGAGTATCTGCTGTTTCGCCGCTCTGTGAAATTGTTATGACCAATGTGTTTTTGGGAATGATCGGCTTGCGATATCGGAATTCGCTGGCAATATCGACCTGAACCGGCAAACAGGCCACTTGCTCAAGAAGATACTGAGCCACACTCGCCGCATAGAAACTGGTTCCACAGGCGATAAAAATAACTCTTTCGATACCTTTTAAAACCTCATCGGTTGGTTTTGAAAAACCGATATCCTGTAAACTGACTTCATGAGTTTCGGTACTGATATGAGGTCTTATGGCTGCGGCTACGGCGCGGGGCTGCTCATAGATTTCTTTGAGCATGAAGTGCTTAAAACCCATTTTTTCGGCTTGTTCCGGATTCCAATCGAGAGTTACTCTTTCTTTTTTAAGTTCAGCTCCGCTGTCAGAATAGTAGCTGACCATTTCATTATTGACGTGAACCACTTCGCGGTCTTCAAGGTATACAAAATCTTTCGTGTGACTGAGCGCCGCTTGAACGTCGCTGACTACAAAAAACTCTTTTTGAGCTTTCTTATCATTAATGCCCACAATTAGCGGCGGACCATCTTTAAAAGCAACCATTTCAGTCGGGGATTTTTCCCACATAACCACAACTGAAAAAGCACCGACCAGCTTGCTCAGGGTTTTTTGAACCGCTTGCAAAAGGTTCGGCGTAATCTGAATTTCTTCGTTAATAAGATGAGCGACTAATTCTGAATCAGTATCTGAAGTAATCTTTGCACCGCGAACTAGCAGATTTTTTTTAATATCGAGGTAATTTTCAATGATTCCATTATGCACAATACTGATTTCACCAACCTGATGCGGATGTGCATTTTTTTCTACGGCCGCACCGTGAGTGGCCCAACGGGTGTGACCGATTCCGAGATGCCCGTTAAAACTTTCGTGAA
>JAYVIY010000447.1:0-6478 GCA_043769795.1 Pseudobdellovibrio sp.
CGTTGCCGGTGGCGGAACAGCTTTACTTCGCGCTTCTCAGAAAATTGAAAAAACAAAATTCAGTGAAGAAGAAATGTTCGGTGCAAAAATCATTAAACGTGCTTGTGAAGAGCCTGTTCGTCAAATCGCTATCAACGCGGGTCTTGATGGAGCTATCGTTGTTGACCGCATTCTTCAGGAAAAATCAGCAAACTACGGTTTCAATGCATTCTCTGACCAGTACACTGATTTATTAAAAGACGGTGTTATTGATCCAGTTAAAGTTGTTCGATGTGCATTAACAAATGCAGCATCGGTTTCTTCTTTAATGTTAACTACTGAAACTATGATCGCTGAAGCTCCTAAGAAAGAAGCTAATGGCGCTGGCGGAATGGGTGGCGGCATGCCAGGTATGGGCGGCATGGGCGGCATGGATGGAATGATGTAAATTCCGTTTTAGCTGACTTAAAGCTGAAAACTGTAAGCCCAGGTGAAAACCTGGGCTTTTTTTTGCTCTATTAGAATAGATATTCAATACCTATTTGCTCATTCATTGTTTGAATGGCAGTCGAACCCGCTGGATTTGAACGGGTGCCGATTCCGCTGAAATTAGCCGAGATATTCACTAATCCTAAATCAGCACGAATATTTAATTTGTCCGAATAGGGAAACACTCCGAATACTCCAAATGATGTTAGAGATACCTTTGCGCTTCCGGAATTAACAGGAGTTTCACTAAAGGTCGGATTAAAAAATAGTTCGAGCTTTGCTCCCACAGTGACCGGATTTTCTCCTGAAAGTGGCATTGAGGCCTTCACTTGCAAGGCAATAGCATCTGTTTTTGTACTCGTTAAAGCCGTCGGAGTGCTCGTTGAGACATCGGTCTTTAACGAGGAAAGACCGATGGCGCCCGTCAATTTTATTTTGTCGCTGTCGTCTTCCAGTAGATAATCCATACCGGCCAAAACCAGATAACGACTCAGAGAATAAGTTAATTGGTTTGGCGAAGAGCCGGCCAGTGAATTGGTTCCACTAAAAGAATTTATCTGCGTGCTCACATCAATAAAGAAAAGCTTTTTCAGAAAATTAAGTCTCAGTCCCAAAAGAATTCCGGGAGCAAAACTGTTGGTCGAATTAGGATTGCCTCCGGCCACTAATTGAGTCGATTCGCTGTACTGTGAAATCACACCTTGGGCGGTAAAAATGCCGAAAGAATTTTTGCGGTCGAGCAGTTTGTTTTTTTGTTCTAAAAGGCTTGCATCCGATTCTTTCGTATCGGGGGCACTGTTTTCATCAGAGGGAACAATAGTCACTTTCTGGGGTTTTGCCGGCGAGTCACCGACGACGATTCCTTCTGAATTAATGATCGGTATTGGATAAGCTACATAGTCGGATGGCAGCACCTTTGCGCCGGGTTCCACGACACCGGTTTCTCTTTCAAAGGTTATTTGTGCAAAGCTCAGGTAAGGTTCAACTTTCGTTACTTTTAGTTTCGCTATAATTTCTTTTTCAGCGCCGATCATCAATTTCAATTTCGGGTGCCTGTTCAGTTTTAGAATCTGAGCTAAAATAAGCTCTTGCCCCTGCACAATACCGTTCATCGAACCCAGATTTAAGGTCACGTCGATTCCGCGCCGGCTGAGCACATAACCTCGGTACGGAAGCTTGCTCTTTATATTATGGTACATTGTTACAAACATTTCTCGCAGTTTTGAAATTTCGAATGTATTGATATCCTGAAAAGAGTCTTCAATTAATATTAGACCCTGATCTTGAGTGAATAGCTTTAGCTTGGCATTGATTCCACGGGGACCCTTTGCGATAAAGGCGGTCAACAAACCCTGAGCATTTGTTTTAGTTAGTACATCTAAGACGTCGTTCGGCTGTGAATCAAACTTTTCGATAAATATTTTTGTTTTGATATCGGGGAATTCCGAATATCCCCAGACTTTGTCACTTTGAAGCAGATCGATCAGTAGATTTTGAATCGGCTCCGAGTAGATTCCGCTGACATTATCGTAAACCGGCGCAAGCGTAATCGTCTTGATCATTATTTTCTGATCGATTTGGCTGATGTATTTAACCGGAAAAGGATTTTTGTTTTTTGTGGTCGTTTGGCACTCCGCCGAAAAACCAAAAAATAATATCGCTGAGACGGCTGCAAGATGTATTACTAGATGTTGAATCATTCAGCTATTTTCGCCTTTTTTATCATTCTGCGCAATAATGGCTGCGTACTTTACTGGACTAAGATCGCCTGCCGAAAGGCCAGCTTTTGTAAAAGTATTACAGTGATTATAATTTAGGGTTAAAATAGGTCATGACGTTAAAGTGCCTCATTGTTGAAGACTCACCATTTATGATTGAAATCTTTCGCTATTCACTTGCGGATATAAGTTATATTGAAATTGTGGCCGAAGCGCACGACGGAGTCGAAGCAGTTAAAATGATTGCTGAAATTAAACCCGACATTTTAATTCTCGATCTGATTTTGCCGCTGAAAAATGGCATCGACATACTGAAGGAATTATCTAACCTGTCACCGCAAACTAAAACTATTGTAGTTTCTTCTCTTGATGACGAGGCGACAATTTCAAAAGCGAAAGCGCTCGGCGCGATTCAATATTTGACAAAACCTTTCACAAGAATTCAGTTAACGAATGCGATTGACGAAATCAGCAAGAATTATGCAGAGGTAAATAATGGATGAATTAAAATTTGTAATCAGATGCTTCGGCTTTGCGGCTCTTTTTCTGGTTTTAACGCAAATTAAGGCCGGCGATATGACTATTGAAAGCCATATTCACTCTTCTTTGGTTAGCACCAACGTAGTTCATTTTGTAAATTCAGTTGCAGCGGGTGGGGTCAAGCTTATGAAAGATGGAGTTCATTTTACTAAGGACTACTACCAGGAGTGGAAGCATTCTGAATCTTCAAAAAAAACGCCTGCGGTAAAGCAGGCGAAGATTGAACCTAGTTCCGATGAAGAAACTGAACAATACGAAATCCAGTAACTCTTACTTACGAATATAGACAGCGTTTTGCGCAGCAACTTTTCCGCTGACTGTTTGTCCCGGAATAAATGCTGTGCCGTCAGGCCCGCGTCTCTGGCTTTTTTTCAAATTTTTTAGGGGACATGTCCACCCCGGTGGATGTTGGCTGGCGAACGAATTCATGCTCAACAAAGAAATTGCCATCAAAAATAGAACTGCATAGCTTTTCATATAAACTCCTTCACAATGAAGTGATCCTACAAGCTATACTGCGAAGACGATGCCAATGGGCTGCTTCGGAAATATCAGAAAATAGCTTAAGAAATCAATCAGTTACAGAAGCGTTTTAGAATGAGACGTATGAATATTTTTTCGACAGAAAATTTAGTCTATGACAGGTGTATCATTACGATACACCACTTTGATTACCGTTCTTGTTCAACAGGGGTCCCGGTCGTAGAAGACTTCTTCTTTTTAACTTTGGTTTTATCACGAGGGCTGAAGACCCCTGCATTATTGCCAAGACTTGCCCTGCCGGGCGTTAATAATTTAGCGCAGGTCGGGCAGGTGGGCGAAAACCAATCCGCTTGTGTCGTTGATGGAGGCGGGGTCTCTTCTTTTTCCTGCGCTTGTGCCGAAATGCCGATTAATGAAAAGAAGAAAATAAATGCCGTTAATTTCATAAAAATTCCCTTCATAAATAGAGATCCTGAGTGGCCGGAGAGATAACATCAAGCAAATTATTAAATGTACTTGCCACTTGCGAAGCTACAGTGGGCCCTTCGGCACTTTCAACTTTGGCAATTTCTCCGGTTTGTTTATATGTTACTTTGATCGTACCCAGCCCCGGTCTTGTAACTATAGAGGGTTTTCCGAATCGTTCTTCATAATCTATTTTAACCGTTTTTTTGGCCTGATCTGTAATTGTTGAAATTCGTCCTTTGAGATCATAAGTCATATTTATTTTTTGGCCATCGCTGTTTTCAGCATAGGTGAGGTTTCCCTTAGGGTCGTATTTGAAACTGGTGGTTAAAACCGATATCGACTTGCCTTTATCGTTGAAAAATGAATTTTTTACCGTGGCCACTTTTTTTGTAACCGTGTCATGAGTAAATTCAATTTTAGAAGTGGCAGATTCTTTCATTTTGATCTGACCGTCCGGATAATATTCAAAGGTGACTTTATCGTTATTTTTCTTTATTGAAACGGCTTTGCCTAAAGAGTCATGGTAAGTAATCTCTTGCGTGCTGCCGTTAGTATTGGTGAGAACCCGCGAAAGAATAACCTGGCCGCTCGGCAATTGTTTATGCCAGAATTCGTAGCGGTTATTGGCTACCACTTCCTTACCGCAAGTTTTAACTACCGACGACCAATAGTGAAATTTAGGTTCTGAAGGCGAAAACTCATATTTGTAATTTTCAGTGCACTTATCGCGATCAGTAAAGGCAAGAACCCAATCTTTAATGTTGTCATACTTTAAAGCAATAAAAGTTTTATCCGGCCAGGTCACTTTTGTTAAATTATGAAACTCGTTGTACTCATAAAGGTAAACTTCTTTGTCATTTTTAGCCCAGGCATTTTTATTCCAGATCAGATCTTCCTGAGAATTGTATTTGTATTCAGAGATTGCACTGTTCGGTCCGGTAATCTGTTTAACCTTCTTATTCGGATAATATCTGAGTACTAGTTTACGTGAATTATTGTCTTCGATTTGAGTGAGTAAATCTTTGTCGTATTCAAACTTCAGAAAATTTCCGTTTTTGTCATAATTATGGGTCATCCGGCCTAACATATCAAATCTCTGGTAGCTGCCATCAGGCAAATTACGAATGTAGTGCCCCTTATTTGCAACAACATTTTCAACTTCTTTGCCGTTAGCCATAAATTTTGTGCCCTCTTTAATCGGCAGACTCACTTTGTATTGCGTTGCCAGATCAGATCTCTGAGCATCGTCTTCAACCAGAATCTCTGCCAGTTTTTTAAAGTAATCACCGGAAAGCGATTTTGTTTTTGCATCCGTTTTCATTTTAGCAATGATCTGGTTGATCGTGTTATCAATGTCTTTTCGGGCAATTTCTCTCGGTGAAAATAGAATTTCTTGACCGTCGCCGCATTCAGAAATTTTAATGTTACCTTCAGAAGTGGTTTCAAGTTTAGTTTCAAAAGTAGAACACCAACCGAAGCCGAACATTCCATTAAACAAAGTACGACTTTTATAGGCGCGCACGACACGCATGTCGTAACCGCCGCCGGGCACTTCGAGATCGGTCCACAGATTTGAGTAGCTCGCACTATTCATATCAACTAAGGCGCTAACGTCCTGGTGAAAAAACGACAATATCAGGATTAGAGCTAAACTGTACTTCATATTCGGAATCTCCATTTATCTACACCTTAATTGTAACAATTTTTTTGATCATGACTCCACCGATTATTTGCAAACCCACCATAGCGGCCAGAAATACTAGGCCCAAGGTCGTGGTGAACATCGGCATAATGTGATTGGGGTCGAGGAGGTAGAACACTCCCATCAATAGAAACGGAATTGAAGTCACGATTATTCCTTGCATGACTCCCTGAGCGGTCATGGCAGAAATCTTCTTTTCGAGCTTCTGGCGTTCTCGGATTGTAGAAACGATAGTCTGAAAAGTTTCTGATAAATTTCCGCCGGTTTCTTTCAGAATATTAATTGCTACAACGAGCATCTGTACATCGGGCCTCGGAATTCGCACTCCCAAATCAGTAAGAGCTTCTTCAAAGCTTTGACCGAATTGAGTTTGTGTAATGACCTGGCCGAATTCGGCACTGATCGGGTTTCCCATAATTTCAACGACCCTCTGCATGGCCTGTTGAGGGTTAGACCCTGACTTTATTCCGTTGGCCATTATTGTCAGGCCGTCGACCATCTGATCGACGAAAATGTTGCAACGTTTTTCATAAAGTGATTTAAAAATAATCGGTGGCAGCTGAAAGCCGGCAATTCCGGCCATGATACCAAAAGTAATTCCTACCGGAATGTTAGGCCAGGTCAAAAAGAAGAACAAAGTTCCGACGCCGAAGCTTGAAAGTAAAAGCATGCGTGTAACTTTTTTTTCATCAACATCCATTCCCAGCAATTTCATATGCTGCATGATTGTTGCTTTTTTACCCTGACTGCCATCATAAAGTTTGATCAGAACTCGATCGGCTAGAAAATAGAAAGTAAAGAAAACTGAAATGCCGAAGAGCGGTAACGCTAACCAGTTATGTCTTAAGATTGTTTGTAAGAACGGAATATCTGTATAATCCATTGTTTCTCCTTTTTCTATCCGACCTTTTTAACCGGCGGAGCAGGGGTAGTAGCCTGCGCCTTCGGTGCATCGTTTGAGAAAATTTCCATAGGAATGTGTCCGCCTTTGTCTTTGATTTCCTGCACAAACGACGGAACGGTACCTGTCGACTGAAACTGACCTAAAATTTTTCGGTTTTTATCGTAACCGGTTTCTTTGTATTTAAAAATTTCAGCT
>JAYVIY010000448.1:0-15996 GCA_043769795.1 Pseudobdellovibrio sp.
CAACCGAAACAGGTGGATAAATAGCCACGCACCTTTATTTTATGTTCTTTAGCCAGTTTCATAACCGGCAAAAATCTTCTGAAGCTTTCTTCGATAGAACAATTAATATTAGCCTGCGAAAAACTCTCTGAACAGGCTGCAAAAATCGCTACTTCTTTAACTCCCGCATCAATGGCCTGAAGCATTCCCTGTTCGTTCGGAACCAATACCCCAGTTGATACTTTGGACTTTGTTCGTTTGTTTTCAGTCAGAATTAAAGAGCATAATTCAGTCGTTGCACTCATCTGCGGCACCCATTTCAGCGAAACGAACGCACCTATTTCAATATTTTTATTGCCGGCATCAACCAGTTTTTCAAAAAGATCATAGCGTTGTTCAACGCTCAAATTGCTCGACTCGTTTTGTAATCCGTCTCTTAACCCAACCTCAACAATTTTTACATTTTTCAATTCTTTTGCCCTTATTTGTTTTCTTTCAGTTGAACTAATAAAAATCCTAAACTCACCTGATCACTGACTTTTGAAAAAATTTTTTCCACTATACCTGCCATTTCGGCTTTGAGTGTGTATTCCATTTTCATAGCCTCCATCACTAAAAGTGCTTCACCTATTTTAACACTTTGATTTTCACTGACGAATACTTTTGTTACCTTTCCCGGCATCGGCGCTAGTATTCTATCGGGAGATTTTCCAGAATTTTTTGATTTTTTGTAATTGCCAGTTGCGAGATCGATGCGGTCATAACTGAAAATCTGATCGTCAATTTTAAACCAGATTTTTTTGTCAATTACTTCGGCAGTTACTATTTTTTCAGATCCGTTAACTTCGATTTTAACTGAATTTGCCATTAGATTCCTCTCCAATGCGTACACCAAGGTGAACCAGCCATGCCAGGTGAAACTTTGGAAGAAGCCGCCAATGAATTAGCTTGCTGAAGTCTCAGGCCTTTACTGACAAGCAGTGCCCAGCTTTTAACCTGATCCTCATTGATTTTCGAAACCAATCCATCTGCAAAATGAGTTTCAATAAATCGAGTTGTCATTTTACCCGAGCGAAATTCATCGTGATTTAAAATCTCAATCAGGTAAGGGATGTTGGTGTAAACTCCAAAGACAGTTGAATCTTTTAAGGTTCTGAGCATTTTATCAATGGCTCTCCCGCGTGTTTCATCCCAAACAATGACTTTGGCTATCATAGGATCGTAATGAGGAGTGATCATATCACCTGATTCAAAACCGTATTCAAATCGGCGGCGCGGACCTTCCGGCCAATGGACAAGTCCCAGCTTACCGGTCGATGGCATTCCTGCCTGGTACGGATTTTCAGCATAAACGCGGCATTCGATGGAATGCCCCCTCGGCATGCGAATATCATGGGCGTTAAATAAAAAATTGCCCTGAGCGGTCAAAATCTGCATCTTAACCAGATCTACACCGAGCACTTCTTCGGTAACCGGGTGCTCAACCTGCAGACGGGTATTAACCTCTAGTAAATAAAAACGATTATCTTGCAGCAAGAACTCAACGGTACCGGCATTTTTGTATTTTCCGAGCGTGGCTATCGTGCAAGCCACTTCGCCCATTTTTCGACGGAGATCCTCTGAAAGCGAAGGCGAAGTTGCTTCTTCAATGATTTTCTGATGTCGACGCTGAACCGAACATTCGCGATCAAAAAGATGTACAACCTGGCCGGTTGAATCGCCGAAAATCTGAAATTCAATGTGTTTCGCACTCTCAAGGTACTTTTCTAAAAACACTTTGGACGACCCGAACGCAGATAAGGCTTCGCGTTGAGCTGATTCAATATGCGACTGCGCATCCTGCATGTTTCTAATCAGTTTCATTCCACGTCCACCGCCGCCGGCAGCCGCTTTTACAATAACCGGCAAGCCGATTATTTCGACCTGCTTAAGAAGATTTTCAACAGACTGATCTGTACCTTCATATCCGGGGATCAGCGGAAGTCCAGCCGTTTTTGCGAGAATTTTAAATGAAACTTTGTCTCCTAGTTTTCTGATTGAATCTGAACTGGGACCTATAAATATAAGACCGTGCTTTTCACATTGCTCAGCGAAGTCAGCATTTTCAGACAAAAAACCAAAGCCGGGATGGACTGCATCGGCGCCGGCAGCCAGCGCTGCACTGACATTAGCTTCTATATTTAAATAACTGAGTGCAGTAGATGCGGGACCGATACATATTTTTTTTGTGGCTAGTCGATACGCGCGCGAATGAATATCAACATCAGAATGTAAAAGAACTGTTTCAAGACCCAACTCTTCACAAGCCCTGATTATCCTAACGGCCACTTCACCGCGATTAGCAATTGCAACTCTTCGCATTTGTTTCATAAAAATTTTTTCATTCTTTCCTGGCCCTCTTGACTCATCCGGCGTTCAGAAATTACGCGGGCACAAAGTTCTTTTTGTGATTTCTGACTCAACAACGAATTCAGCAGAACTTTGGTTTCTCGCATGGCCTCGACGCCATTTGCGGAAAACTTATTTGTGATTTCAGAAAGCTCAATCGATCCTGAATAAATTTTGTGAATTAAGCCCATATTTTTTGCATCACTTGCTGTAAAAATTTCTGCACTGAGCATGTAGGGGCGATAGAATGCGTCTGAAATTTTTCTTGAAATAAATCCGGAAATAATTGCGGGAGCCAAGCCCAGCTTTACTTCACTGAAGCAAAACTTTGTTTTTTCTTCTGCAAAAACATAATCACAACACGACAGTAGACCCAGTGCCCCGCCGAACACAGCTCCATGGGCAATTCCTATTACCGGAGTCCGGCATGTTTGAATGGCCTGAAACATTTCCCAGAGAATTGCCGAATCAGCAAGGTTTTGTTCAAGAGTATAGTTGATCATATCTTTCATCCAGTTGATGTCGGCTCCGGCGCAAAAAACTGTGCCCTCTCCCTTAAGAACAATCAACTTCAGATTATTTTCCGAATGAGCCGACAAAAAAATCGAAGTGATTTCTGAAATCATTTCCGGATGAAAAGCATTTTTTATGCCTGGTCTGTTCAAACTGACAATCTTAATTGAAGAATCTTTTTCAAAATCTTCTACTTTAATAAATTTCACATTTACATCCTGAAGACGCCCTGTTGTTTGGGGCCCCAATCTTTATTTAAACTAGCAGCAATTCCTAAAGCCAAAACTCGTCTGGTATCTAACGGATCAATAATTCCGTCATCCCAGACTCTGGCCGTTGAAAAATATGCCGAACTTTCACTTTCATATTTTTCCAGTGTGGGTTTCTTAAACTCGGACTGCTCCCGAGCTGAAAGTTCCTGCCCTTTGGCAGCCAATTGATCTAATTTTACCGTCAACAGCACATTAGCTGCCTGTTCCCCGCCCATCACACTGATACGTGCGTTTGGCCACATCCACAGCTGTCGAGGCGAAAAGGCACGACCACACATTCCGTAGTTTCCAGCTCCATATGAACCGCCGATCACCACCGTAAATTTCGGAACTCTTGCATTAGAAACTGCCATCACCATTTTAGCTCCGTGTTTGGCGATTCCTTCCTGTTCATATTTTTTCCCGACCATGAAGCCGGTAATATTCTGCAGAAAAATGAGAGGCACTTCTCTCTGCTCGCAGAGTTGAATAAAGTGGGCCGCTTTTTGCGCGCTTTCACTGAACAAAACTCCGTTGTTGGCGATAATTCCAACCGGCATTCCCCAGATATGAGCAAAACCGGTAACCAGGGTTTTTCCATAGAGGGCTTTGAACTCATGAAATTTAGAACCATCCACAATACGCGCTATGATTTCTCTGATATCAAAAGGAATTCTCGAATCGGACGGCAAAAGTCCATAGATTTCGTCCGCAGAAAAGAACGGCTCCTCAACAGGTTGAGTTTTCAGTTGCACAACGGGTCTCTTGTTTAAATGACTTATGATCGAGCGAGTGATTTCAATGGCATGCTGGTCGTTTTCAGCAAAGTGATCAGTGACCCCTGAAATTTCACAGTGGGTAATGGCCCCACCTAATTCCTGTGCATCTACAATCTCACCGGTGGCCGCTCTCACTAAGGGCGGCCCCCCAAGAAAAATAGTTCCGTTTTCTTTAACGATTACGTTTTCATCGCTCATCGAAGGGACATAAGCTCCTCCGGCGGTGCAAGAACCCATTACCACTGATATCTGAGAAATGCCTTGAGCGCTCATTCGAGCCTGATTATAAAAAATACGACCGAAATGTTCCCGATCGGGAAAAACTTCAGATTGTAACGGTAAGTACGCGCCTCCACTGTCTACAAGATAAATGCAGGGAAGCCCATTTTCCATCGCCACTTCCTGAGCCCTTAAATGTTTCTTTACTGTTACCGGAAAATAAGTTCCGCCTTTAACGGTAGCATCGTTTGCAACCAAGATGCATTCAACGCCTTCTACAACGCCAATTCCGGTTACAATTCCGCCGCCAGGCGCCTGGCCTTCATACATTTCAAAACCGGCGAGCGTCGACATCTCCAGAAAAGCTGAACCCGGGTCAAGAAGTAGCTCGATTCGTTCCCGCGCAGTGAGTTTACCCCGCGCTTTGTGTCGCTTAACAGAATCTTCACCACCGCCCTGCTTAACAATTTCGACCTGTCTTCTCCAGTTTTTTACCTGTTCCAACATGGCAGCTTTATTATTTTTATATTCTGCAGAGTTGAGATCAATCTGACTTTCAATCATCATATAAACTTCCTAGCCAATCAGTTCGGTCTTTTCGAGAAGCAATTTCAATTGCAGCGAATCGCTGCGTTTGTTTTTTTCAGTTTTAACTTTAATTTCAAATTCGATTTCATTTTTACGATGCTTATGAAATTTTATAAAAAAATCATCAATCGTGTTTTGATCTGTTTCTAGCAATAATTCCAAATCCTCACTCCATTTAAGTTTTTTAGAAATGGCCGACTGGCTAGTGGTGATTCGAAAAAAACTCTCGGCCATTTGTTTCTGCAAAAATGCTCTGCAAAGTTCGAGGGATGCATTGAGAATAAGTCCCTGATGAATTTCCTTTTGAAAATCAAAGTTAGTGTCTCGCGCAGGCACCAATGCCTTTAATGAGTAGTCTGAAACTTCGATCATTCTGAATCCGGTGCCCAGTAGTTCTGGAGCCAACCAATCTAACGCGTAGCTTAAGGCCGGCTGGAGATGTTTCGGGCTCTTAACCTGAGCCCAAGTTTTTAGCTCTTTTAACTTTTCAGTGGTCAATTTATAGAAATTCATGATTTTTAAATCCTTGCATCCGAAGACGCTAACATGATGAACTAACCTTGTCACATTTCTCACGCTATGTCAGGAGGCAACAATGATTAAATTAGTTAGTTTCGCAGTATTTATTGCGGCATTTGTTTGGACGTGGTTTTTGTTCAATTCACATAGCAAAATCAGTCTAGCTACACATGCTGGGATACAGAGCAAGTTCATGATTCTTATTGAAGATACGGTTAAAGCTGCCAGACCGAACTCCAGCAATTTTGAAATTACAAATATTTCTACTGAAAAAATTGACGATAATCAGGTCGGAGCGCATTTTTCTTATAAATATGACGACCAGCTACAGGAGAATGAAAAAGTAAGTCAGGTTATGACGGGCGAAGCGATTTTGTACCGGTCGCCATCGGAAAATCAAAAAGATGACAAATGGGTTATTAAATCAATCAAAACCGACAACCCTAATATCGAATTTCAGCAAGGGGCTGTAGTCAACCCTGCAAATTCCACAGAGGCTACAGCTAACAAAGCCGCAGCACCCGTTCAAGCACCGGCAACTACGCCTCTACCTGAAGAAAAAAAGACGCAGTAAATGTCTGCCGGCTTCATCACCATAGATGAACATGGGGACATATTTTTAGATCCTGACAGCCCTGCCGTCAGCGACCCGAATCTAATTGAAGCTATTCATCATAATCTTAAGCTGAATGAAAAATTCAATTTGATTACTGAATTTCATGATGAAGAATACATTGTCGAGTCTTTCGATCACCCATTGCACATCATTGCCATTGAATTCAAAGATAAAAAAATATTTTTACAGACAAAGCAAAATACCCTATTTCAGGCCAACAATTCAAAATGGTCCGTCGATGAATGGGACCGTTTCAATGGCTTAACTACTTCCGGCGCACCCTTTGTATTAACTGAAAAAGCACAAGAACAAGTTTTTAATCTGGCCGACTCCTACGATGATGAAGGCTTTGCTGCCGAGGGCGAATATGTCGCAACTCCGCCCTATTTTATAGAAACTTCGCAAATTGAAAGCCCGCAATTCTGGATCAACGTTTATCAGACTGAGGGAAATCCCGGTTGGAATTTAAACGAACCGGCAGAAGCTTTTAAAGATATGCTTCCGCGGATTAAATTACCAAAATCAAGAATTCTTGTTCTTGGCGCTGGCGAAGGCCACGATGCCGCACTCTTTGCCCAGGCGGGACATCTCGTAACAGCAGTGGATTTTTCAAAAGAAGCCATCGCCAGGGGAAAAGAAAAATATAAAGACCTATCAAATTTACATTTCTATGAATCTGACATATTTCAGCTGCCTCAGGATTGGAATTTCAGTTTCGACATAGTGGTCGAGCACACATGTTACTGTGCAATTCCGCCACACCGAAGAAGTGATCTGATCAGGCTTTACCGACGATTACTCCATGAAGAAGGGCAATTACTTGCCGTGTTTTTTGCAATGGAAAAACGTTCGGGCCCCCCATTCGGATCGACCGAGTGGGAAATCAGAAAACGCACCGAAAACGGGTTTCACTATTTGTTCTGGGGACGCCTGCGAAATTCGATTCCGGGCCGCATGGGTCGAGAACTTTTCGTCCTGGCAAAAAAGAAAAAAGACTAAGCTTTTGAATTAGTCTTTTACTTTTGTCTGGCATCTTGCAGAATTCAGAATTTCATCTGAAAGAGCAGTTTCTCTAACCATTCTTGAAAGCAATATGGCTCCAACGGCCTGCGAAATCATTGTGAGTGCTTTTTCTTTTTTTTCAGCCATTGAAGAGCCGTCTGACAGGTTTTGCGCAATGAATTCAGCCCATAAGGTAATATACTTGCTTACAAGTTCGTTTGATTTTTTGGTGCCCCGATGAATTTCAGAAGCCAAGGCCGGCAGCATGCAGCCCTTTTCGGGTAAGTCTCGATGAAGCAAACTAATGTAACGACTCATAATCACATTTACTTTTTCAGCTCCCGCCAAACTTTCGGTGCCTCTGATTAAGAGTTCGCGAGAGTGCTTCATTGAATGCTCAAGCGACTGTTCGAGCAAGTCGGTCTTAGAACGAAAATGGGCGTAGAAACCACCAGCGGTCAAACCGGCTTCGACCATGATCAGATCTATACCTGTGGCCGAATATCCGTTCCGCTTAAACAACCTTGATGCCACATTCAAAATGCGCTCTTTAGATTCTTTTTTCTGAATTTGCTTAAGATTCATTAAAAGTTTTTTCAATTTTTTTACTCAGCCATTCACGCGCTTCTGCGTTCATAGTGTGACCCATGTTTTCAAAAACAACGAATTCTCCCTTTGGGTTCAGAGGTTTCAATGACTCAAAACTCGAGGCCGCATTTTTCAACTCGATGATTTCATCTTGCGTACCATGAAGAGCATCAACTGAAACAGACAGTTCACTAGGATAGTCCTCAATACGGTAGGCGGCGCCGATCGAGACCACATGCCTGACGTTTTTTAAAGTGGGTAGTAAGTGCGGAATAAAAAAACCGCCCTGTGAAAACCCTATCAGAATTTTCTTTCTGTTAACTAAATTTAGCTCAATAAGTAGATCATTGACAGCCTTCCCAGCAACACGTGGATGGATAAAGTTGGTGTTCGTTGCAAAATCTGAGAAGTACCACGCAAAAGCATGCTTCCAGATACCGTCTTTTTTTTGGGGAACCGGAAATGGACCATTTATCGCAAGCACTTCATATTTACTATTCGGAACTGGATAAGACCTTCTAAGAAAAGCGCCGGCGCTGTCTGCAAACCCATGAAAAAAGATGAGAAGCGGCTTATCTTCAGACTTATTAAAATGCACATAAGTTATTGGAATTTCTAAAGAAGTACTGAATTTTTGTAAATCTTCCATGGGTTTTTCATCCTTAGCTTGTTATTGTTTAAATCATATATTACGATCGTAATATATGGAAACAAAAAATACAATGTCGACACTAATTGAGCCAAAGTTAGCCCCACCCGGAGCCGGAATACCTTGGCCGCAGGGTCTGGTCTTAAGATTCATCATCGCACCCTTTATTGCGGGTCGAACCGATTGGGCTGTTTCAGAATATAGATTCAAAAAGCTCACTGCCAAAATCGTGGCAGAACTTGCTGGCCTGAGCGAAAAAGATCTCACCACCAAAATTTTAGTGCCACCGCAAAAAGGTCTCGAAGACAGTTCAAGGTATTGGTCAGTTGCCATGGTCCTTGAACATCTTGTCATCGTAGGAAAAGAAATATCTTACGCAATTACTGAGCTGACTTCTGGTCGTGTTCCGCAGGGAAAGGCCGACACCGCCACTGTTAAGCCGATCGGAACTATGTCGTCATTAGAAAGTGTCACCGAATTTAAAAAATTCGCATTGCAAGACTATGAAAGCTTAGTTTCTATGACAAAAAACAAAGACTCTCGGCTTCGCTTTAAGCACCCTTGGTTCGGTAACATCACCGCCAAACAGTGGTTTTGGGTCTTGTCTATTCACCACAGCTTGCATCTGAAACAAATTCGCGAAATTAAGAAGAGATTGCTCCTGTTATGAGACGAACTATTCTCTTTTTGAGAATCAATTTAATTAGGTATCAACAGTAAAATTAGTATAATAGTATAAGTCTATGGGAAGAATGAGGCATTTAAGATTAAAGCCTTTTTTGGTCATGTCATTGGCTGCCGTGTCCCTATTATTTTATCAAAACTGTTCGAATAAAGAATCCAGCTTCACTGCTGCCAGCACAGTAACATCGCAGTGCTCTGCAAAGATTCAAATTGAAACATTAAAAATAATGGTGACCAACAATCAGTTGGACTGCACGAACCTCGTTAATTACAAATGTGAAATCCGCAACTTCGGCGAAGGCCTGATCAATGAAGTTGTTCAAGGTGAAACATGTATTTTAATCGAAGCAAAAGAAGTTTGCGTACCCACCCTTGTCCGCAATTTTAATACTTCTGGCGCACGACAAGTTGTCGGCGTCAATGAGAGTGATTTTTTAGAAGGGGGCGAGTTCAATCATCAGGAATCAAACTGCAGTTATTTTGATACGTCTAAAAATATGAGTTTGCTCAGAGTGGAAAGCCAAACCGTCTCCACCGCACTAAGCGACCTGGTAAAAAAATGCAGCGATGCTCAACTGGCAAGGAATTAAGATGGTTAAGTCACTTACACTCTTTTTTTTACTGACCGTATCTTTAAATCTGAACGCTCATACAAGATGGTCTTTATCAGGAAACTTAGTTCCGCGCTCGACCAGCTCAGGACTCAAGACCGGGCCTTGCGGTGGCATAGCGCGCACGTCAAATTCGAAAATTTTTCAGACTGGTTCAACGATTACAGTGAGCTGGGAGGAAACTATTAACCATCCGGGTCGTTTTGAAATTTATTTTTCACCGGCGAATGATGCCAATTGGGTTTTGTTAAAGACAATTGTTGATGTGCAAAATGGCGGTTTTGGTAGCGCCACTATAACCTTACCGAGTGCGCCTTGCACAGCATGCACTCTTCAAATGATCCAGGTCATGACAGAGGATCCGAATAATCCGTCATTGTATTATTCTTGCGCCGACATTCAGCTGACGGGTGCAGCAGTTCCGCCGGTTGCTACTCCGCCGGCTTGCAAATAAAAAAGGTGGCGGGGTCTTACGATAAGCCGAGTTCTGTTCCAGGCAAAGTTTACCACGATCACTTTTTGCCTTTTGACGACCATTCCTCTAGGCGTTTAATTACTTAAACGCTCAAGCGATCTTACCCGAAAGCCTCGAACGAGCCGTTCTTTAAAGTATACGGTTTCCCGCAGCTTTTGCTCTCCTATTTGATCTTGCTTCACACAGAGTTTGGCTGTTTTCACTCCACCGACTCCCTCAAAATCTCCCGTTCCCGACTCTGAGATCAATGCCTTGGATATTCTTTCTGTTCCACTGTTCCTCACCTTGCGGCGGAGGGTCGTTAACCCTTGTGTTGCTCAATGAAGCTCGGACTTTCCTCTCCTTTTCGGATAATTCAGAGAATTAAACAAAAAGCAGCGATCATCTGTAAGACCCCTGCCGAATGTTGTAGCAAACGCAACTCTCGTTTACAACCCAAGACTTAAAGCTTCTTGCTAAATCCTTCTGAGAGATTTAAAAGTAAAAGATACTCAATTGAAGGGAAATTTATGAAATATTTAGTGGCAATTCTTGCAATTATTCTAACAATCGGACTGAACATTGAGGCCACCGCTAACGAACCTGAGGCCGCTTGTTCTGCACAGAATACCGCGAAATGTCCACCAGCTGCCGATTCTCATGCGGCTTCGGATAAACATAAAGATCAGGCCGCTGAAATGAATTCTTTATTTCCGCCTTTAGAAAGAAATTCAAAATTAACTGCCCGCCCGGCAGCCGTCGAATTGACTGCCCCTAAATTTCTCGCAAAAGTTTCGGGTGAAGCTAAGCTTGAATGGAAAGCAGCAAAGGGCGCAAATAGTTACCATATTCAGGTTGCTACCGACCCGAATTTTAAGTGGTTAGTTGCGCAAGAACAAATGCTAAAAATTACGTCTTTTAGTTTTACTAAAACCGAATCTGGAAAAAAATATTATTGGAGAGTTGCCGCTTTTAATTCTGATAACGATGCCATGTACACAAAATCGAATTTTACCAGTTCAGTTTTTGTAGCCAAATAAGCTACCCCCCCCAAAGGAGTCAATTATGTCACGCGTAGACAATGAAATTTTACACAGCCAAATGAAATGGCGTTACGCTTGCAAAAAATTTGATCCTACTAAAAAAATCCGTGAGGCCGACTGGAAAATTCTATCAGAAACTTTACAATTATCGGCTTCGTCATATGGTTTACAGCCTTGGAAATTCATCGTGGTTCAGGACCCCGAAATAAGAAATCAATTACTTCCTTTGGCATTCGGCCAAAAACCGGTCGTCGAAGCCTCTCATTTTATTGTTATAACTTGTAAAGAAAAAATGGACGTCGATCACATTGAAAAAATGATTGAACAAACCTCAAAAGTTCGTGGCGTCGATATCGCAAAACTTGAGCGTTACCGAACAACAATACTCGGTGACTTACTCAACGGACCGCGCGCTGCCATTGTTGGCCATTGGGCCGAGAAACAAACCTATATCGCAATGGGCGCCTTTCTAACCACAGCAGCTCTTATGGAAATAGATTCCTTACCGATGGAGGGTTTAGACCCAGCCGGTTTTGACAAAGTACTGGGACTTGGCTCAACAGGGTTTAGAACTGTGGCAGCAATTGCCTGTGGGTACCGCTCTTCTGAAGATACTTATCAGCATGCTAAAAAAGTTCGCTTCGATATCGAAGACGTTGTTATATACAAATAATCTAGACATAAGTCAGATACAACTTGCATTGAACTCTCTCACGAATGGATCAAACTATTCTAAACAGTCTGTTATTGCAGATTTAAAAAAACGAAGGAGCTCACATGTTAAAGGCATTTTTATTTACGGTTTTAGCGGGATCAATTTCTTATGCGAGCGCAGGCGATGCCGGTTGCGGATTAGGTAGTTTAGTTATCAATAAAAATACCAAAATGCAGGTTTTCGCCGCTACGACAAATGGCACTTTCGGCTCGCAGACTTTCGGAATCACTTCGGGCACCTCAAATTGTTCATCGAGCGGTTTAGTAAAAAATGATATGGAAATTCAATACTTTGTTGAAGTTAATCAGGAAGAATTAATTCGGGATATGGCTCAAGGCCACGGCGAAAAAATTACGACTCTGGCTGCAATGAATGGCTGCACCACCGAGGCCCAAATCACGGCGTTCAATGAAAAGGCACAGGAAGAATTCACTGTAATCGTGCCCGAAGCTAAAACGACCGCTGTTGACTTTGTCACTAACCTGAAGTCATCTGCTGTTGTCGATGTATGCCAAGGTACTTAATTTTTTTGAAATAAAAATATTTTTTTTAATTTCATTTATTTTATTTAAAGCCCCGCCAAGCCGGGGCTTTTCAGTTTCTGAAACATCAAAATACATTGAAAAAGCAAAAGCGCTCGCACTATGGAATGACCCTAAATGGATTCGCCTTGGTCACTATGAAAAAACACTCTTTGGCTTACGTTCAAGTTTTCGTGGCCCACTGTTTATTCACCCTGAAGGTTACAATTCTCCTGAAGCGGAACTCATTGAAACGCTCCAAGCATTTCTTTCCGATTCGAAAGTATTAACGGAAAAATTTGGACGACACCCACAATGTCAGTTTTTAGCCAGACGAACATGGCTCTTTGAAAAACTCAACGTTAACAAGAGCGAAATTCTGAATTGTGCTGAAAGAGAAGAATGGATTAAAAAATTAGGCGCAACATCAGTCTCTCTGATATTTGCATCGGCCGATCTGGGAAACCCCGCATCGGGTTTTGGACACACTTTCCTAAAATTGATCAATCCGCAAAATGCGAAGAATAAAGATCTATTAGATTACGGTGTCAACTACGCCGCCGATGGTGATCAAAGCGAAGGATTCTTTTATGCTTTCAAAGGCCTTTTTGGAATGTATTCTGGGCGCTTTACTATGTTGCCGTTTCATCAAAAAATCCGCGAATACATCAACCTTGAAGGGCGCGACATCTGGGAGTACGGCCTAACTATGAACTCCGCTGAAGTCGATGAGTTGATCGCCCATCTGCTCGAATTGGATGGCTCGGTTTCACCCTATTATTTTTTTTCAAATAACTGCTCTTATCAGCTTCTGCTCGCTCTGGACGCAGTGAAGCCCGAACTAGAATTGAGCCGCGAACATACGTTGTGGGTCAACCCTATCGACACCGTTAAAACGTTAAATCGAAAATTAAATTTGATTTCAGTAAGAAACTATAAACCCTCGCTTAAAACTGCTTATCTTTCGAGTTTTGCAAAACTGAACACAAAACAAAAAGTACTATTGGATAAAATTATTAAAACGTCGACTACAATCAGTAGCAATGACTTAGACAAAGTTGAAAAAGCCCTTGTTTACGAAACCGCTGCCAAATACATTTCAGTCAAGGCCTATCAGACCCAAGACAATTTCGACGAAGTGAAATATAAAATTGCTCTGGCACGAGCGGTTTTGGGTCCGATAACTGATGAAGACAAAGTTCAAAAGCCGTCACCTCCAGAATCGAGTCATGATTCTTCGGCCATGTATTTGGGCTACGGTAAAAATTTGGCCTCAGACTATGCAAGTTTCAAATTCAGAGCGACTTTTCACGATCTGGAACAAAACGATTCGGGCATCGTTCATTTTAGTCAGAATACCGTCGGAGCCCTAGAATTTAGATATTATTCCGAAATACGAAAATTAAGCCTTGAACGAGCTACGCTTTTAAATTTACTAAACACCAACCCCGTAACAGAAATGGATAATAACTTTTCATGGAAGGTGAGACTTGACGTTTTAGACCGCTGGCGCCCCGATATTGAGTTTGGGGGAGGGTTTAGTCTGAATTCTCAATTATTCAGAACCAGTCGACTTGCTTTTTTTCTCACCAGTCGATTTGCAGAAGCAGAAAAAAAACTCTATCAGGCGGGCCCTGAAATTTTATTCATAACCCGCCCATTTGAAAATTTAGGATTCTCGATTGATGCAACTTACTTTGCAGCTCAGGAAGCCGTTCCCTACTTAAGGTTTACAACTAAAATTGATCTTCAATTAGCAACACATCTCGACTTACAGTTGCAGGCTAACGATCAAAAGGATTACCAACTTAATTTTGTCCAAAATTTTATCTTTTAAAATGTTTTAAGGCTGTTTAATATTTCAAGAGCTGCCGCCTTGGCCTTTTCTGAAACTTTCCCTTCCGTGCAACTACTGACAAAATGCACAGGCCCTGCGATCTGAACCATAGGATCTTTTAAAAGACTCTTTTCTCGCTGGCTCATTATCGGCAGTTTCAAAAGTGCGCTTTCAAGAAATATCTCAAGGTCTTTCTCTGAAAAATTAAGGCAATCATTTCCGGAGTATCCAGCCAAGATCCAGGTTGGAAAATCAGAAAGGAGTTGAACAATTTCCGCTGAAGTAAATAGATCCGGAATATGGCTGATTTTATTTAGCTTCACCGCCAATGGTGCGCCGGTAAACGAACCCTCTCCTCCCACATGAAACTGCAGAACCTGGTATGCATACGGAGTATCAGCATACTGTTTGAAGCTTTTCCATATCAACTGTGCGTATGACTTTTTCAGGATGGTTTGATGGGGTTCGAGTTTCAACATCAAACTGTGAAAATCTCCTTTAAAAGCCAGAGTCGTAATTTTTTCAGCCAGAGACAGTTTTTCGATGTCCGAAAAATTTTCAAGCTTGTTTACTGAATAAACCCAGTTCAGATCAAAAGGCAGCGCCACTGTTCCTGAAATTTTTCCTACTTTGAAACTGAGACTTAAACTTTCCTCATGCACCAGCGGAAATAGCGGCAGATAGCCACCCGCCAGCTGGAAACCTATTTGTTGATTCAGTTTTAAATCCACAATTTGATTCTTTAACTCACTGATCAGATATGTTTCACTTTCTATTGCCGGTGATATACCTCCAAATGCGCTCAGTGTGCCTAGAAAAATTCTATATTTTTCTGTCAGAGCTTCGCAACCAGGGTCTTTGCTTAAGATTTCAAGATTCGATTTAAAACCCAGACTCGGATCGATTCCACCGAAACGACCTTGCGCGGGAAGCCCTTTGTTGTATTTGATATCGTGAACCTCCGTTACCTTTGCTTTCATATTGCAGATGACTTCGAGATTCTTAATTGTTGTAGAGTATGAATTCTGAGTGCTCAGAATAATTATGGTCGTAGTTAAAATTAATTTTTTCATATTTTTTCCTTAAATTGATTTTTATAAATTATTTATCCACAGGACTAACTGATTTTTCCACAAAAACATTTCAATAATACGCTTGCGCGAAATATAGTTTTAATTTTTTTCATACGAAACCCCCTTTTCCACATTGTCGGTGTTGACAACTCTGATGCTGCGCAATTTAGTATTTAAAATAGTATTTGTATAATTCATAATTATCATTTATCTATGAATGTAAATGAGTTTACTCAGCCCCACCCTTGAAGCATTTTGGGCTGTTGTCCGAAAGGGAACAGTCCAAGATGCCTCGTACATCCTAGGGATCACTCAAACAGGAGTGACCCAGAGAATTAGGTCCTTAGAGAAGCAGTTGAAAACAACGCTCTTCATAAGATCAAGGAAAGGCATGAAACTCACAACTGAAGGCGAAGCGCTCCTTCAGTTTGTGAAAGGCAGTTTAGAAATAGAGGGAATGGCCCTTTCAAAGATTCAAAGGGCAGCGAAAGACAGCATCATCGAAGTAAGCATCTCAGGACCATCAAGTATTTTGCGATCGAGGGTCATTCCTAATTTACTGAATCTGAAAAATCGATATCCACAAATGCGCTATCGATTTGATTTGTCTGATATCGAAAGCAACGCCGATAAGTTGAAAACCGGTTTTTGTGATTTAGCAATACTCGAGCATCACCAAGTCAGCCGCGAAATGGATTCTAAAATTTTAAAGGCCGAGAGATATTGTCTTTACGGCCCAGCCTCATGGAAGAGGCGACTTCTTCCAGATCTACTGAAAAGTGAATCGATCATCGATTTCAATCAAGCTGATCTCATGACATTCAATCTGCTTGAAAAATACAAACTAAAAAATCTAACCGGCAAAGAGCGGCATTTTGCAAACAACACCGATGCCTTGGTTTCAATGGTCATTGGCGGGCTTGGCTATTCGGCATTAGCTGAAGACTACGCCGCTCCTTTTGTGAAG
>JAYVIY010000449.1:0-6460 GCA_043769795.1 Pseudobdellovibrio sp.
GGATCGAGTACGTAAGAATAATAAACAGTTTCAACCTGGGTTTTAGCCTGAATCCGAATATAACTGATGGCTTCATCCACATTCATATTCGGACGTAAG
Source organism: Pseudobdellovibrio sp. (assembly GCA_043769795.1). Taxonomy (GTDB): domain Bacteria; phylum Bdellovibrionota; class Bdellovibrionia; order Bdellovibrionales; family Bdellovibrionaceae; genus Pseudobdellovibrio. The sequence continues at coordinate 100 of JAYVIY010000449.1, forward strand.
CGAATGAATCGCGAATTCATCAGTCCGCCGGCATTGTCTTCTGAATAGGCTAAAAGAGCAGAAACTTCACGTTTGGTCTGTGGATCCAGGAGCGAAAGTAGTTCTTCTTTACGTTCAACGCCCACTTCCTGAATTAAATCGGCTGCATCGTCCGGCGCCAGTAGTCTGAGCCAAGAACGAATTTCAAGATTAGTCAGCCCATCGATCAGCTCATGTTGATCCGAAGCATTTAAATTAAGAAAAAGTTCCTCAGCATCGGTTCTGTTAAGTGAATTGAATTTATTCTTGCGTTTTTCTTTATTGAGCTGCGACCATTCGTCGTGAATGACACTAAGATCGTGTTCGGCTAGTTCATAATTAATTGAATCGGGGGTTTTGTTTTCGTCATTGGCCATGCAGGACCCCTCAGTTTTTTTGGACTTTGAATTAGCCTTATTTTTAAGATTTTAATCTACCTTGATTCGGTAAACTCGACAAGAACTTCTTTAGCAGGCCCAATTTTTTTGATCTCGCCGTTCTCGAGCCATAAAATCTGATCGCAGTCTTCAACAGTCTGTAGACGGTGAGCAATTCGTATCTGAGTTTTATCGGCCAAAGTCTCTTTTAAGGCTTTATTCATCAAAGTTTCAGACTGCGGATCAACATTTGATGTGGCTTCGTCAAAGATAAAAATCATCGAGTTCTGAAGAAGTCCCCGCGCGAGGCTTAACAATTGCTTCTCGCCATAGGAGAGGTTCTGCCCCTTTTCAATAATTCGATCAGTAAGGTTGCACTTAAGCCCGACTTTTTTTAAAACACTTTCGAGCTCCAGATTAGTGCTGTTTTTAAAAAGGTCTAAATTGTCGCGAACGGTCCCGGTTAAGAATAGTTGATCCTGCGAAATAACCGAAAATAGCGATCGCTGTTTTTCGGTATCGGATTCATTGACTCCATTAATCAGTACCACACCTTTTTCAAATGGATAAAGTCTCAGTAAAACCGAAATCAAAGTGGTTTTTCCTGAACCGGTTCGGCCGACTATTCCGAGCTTTTCCCCCTTTTTTAATTTGAACGATATTTCTTTTAAAACGAGGTCGCTGGTTCCTGGATATCTGAAACAAAGATTTTCAACTTGAATCTGCGTCGTTTGAGTTTTGGACACAGCGCTTGCATCTAACTTTTTTTCAGATTGTTCATTCTTGGTTTTTTTCTGATGCGACGTTGAGAAGTCTGAATAACTTGGAAGCTTTATGCCGGGCTCTATGGGGAGCCTGATGTATTCATCCATTTTTTCCACTCCGGTGAAGGCTTCTTCGAACTGCGAAAACCATTCAAAAAACATCTGCAGTGTATTCGTGGCCATCACAGAGAAACTTAAAACCACGCCGGTGAGTCCAATTCCCATGATGTTGTTTCGTATAAGATAAATACAGATGAAACCGTTCACCGCAAACAAAAACGTTGATAGTAAATTAAGTTCTAGAGAAAAACGGGTTACTCTCCAGAATACGGCCCATTTAGTTGTAAGATACCGCATATCAAACTCATTGAACTTGGCAACAAACGAAGCTTCTTTGGCATTTTGGCGTATCATCGTTGAACCCTGAACTGTTTCTGAAAAATGCGAAATTGACGGTGCTCTATAGCTTGAAAGTTCGCGTCGAGAATCTCGGAGCTTACTCTGATTGCTAACCAAGAGTAAATAATAGATACCGGCCGAAACGGAAATTGTTACTAAAAAATACGGATGAATCAAAACCATGAGCACGACAATCGAAATCAAATCAAATAGTATGGCCAGAAACTCGGCCAGCGGACCGCCGAAAAGTCTAAAGACATTTCCGTAATCACTTGAAAAACGCGTGGTGATTTTGCCGACGGGCTGACTTTCAAAAAAACTAACCGGAAAGCGCGATACGCGATAGGTCGTTTCGTCGTAAATTCTTGAAACCGCCAGTGCCGACAGGCTTGAAAAAATCGTGCGATAGATCAGCGTAAGAATAAATGAAACTATTAAAAGCGACAGCAACTTATAAAAAAGCGGAGTCAAATTTGCTGTATTGATCACTTCATTACGATCCAAAAAATCACCGATAATCTGGGCATTTGATAAGATCAGAAATCGTCCGATAAAACCTATTAGTACCAGCGCAGAGATTCGGAGTATGAATGGCCGATAGGCTTGAAGCAACGTATCGTAAACCGTCTTCGAATAGGGTTTGCTCTTTATTTTCATACTAAGCCCTTTAAAAAAGAGTCGTATCTTGCCTCAGCTAAAAAGTCTTTTGAGTTGCCATCAAATTCAATTATTCCGTTATTTAAAAAAATTATTCGGGAACAGAAAGGCAAAACACTGAATCTCTGGGTGGTTAATATAATCGAATGGTTCTTTTCCTTCAGCTTGCTGAACTCCTGAATCATCTTTTTTTCAGTGGAAATATCGACGGCGCTTAATGGGTCATCGAGCACCAGCAATGCATTTGATTGCATCAGTTGCCGGGCAAGGCTTACCCGTTGCTTCTGTCCTCCTGAAAGATTAAGTCCGCGTTCTCCGATGAGGGTTTCAAGACCATTTTGAACACGATCCAGTTCAAAACTGAACTGCGCCTGCTGAAGATGCTGAATAATTTTTTCGTCAAACTCAGGAGGAGTCTGGTAGCCAAAATTCATATTGTCTCGCAGACTTGCACTCATAATGAAATGTTCCTGAGGAAGGTAGCTCACTTCCTTTTCACGGTAAAAAATATCAGCGTTAAATGGTGTCTCATTAATTATTGACTTAGCCAGAAGGCTTTTTCCGGCGCCGACCGGGCCAATGAGTGCAATGATTTCGCCGGGGCTGATTTTCAAATCAATATTTTTTAAAATGTCGCGGCCATTGATCTGCAGGTTCAGGTTTTTAATCTCGAGCAAAAGTCGGGCATCAGTTTTTACTTTCGAGAGAATGTTTTCGTTCTGATTTTCTAAATTCAGAAATTCAGCCAAGCGCCTATACGAGGTGAGGGCATCAAAAACAAATGTAAAAAACCACGGCAGTTGCCTTAGGGGTCTTGATAGAAAGACGCCAGTGAGCCAAAGCAGAGAAATGATATCGGCTTTTGTAAAACCTTTATCGTAAAACCAGATGAAAAAACCTAAAATACTGAGATTGAGCCAGAACATAATACTCGAAGAAATCGAATTCATGATCTGACCATTGGTCAGCATGTGCATCCGATTCTGAGTTTCTTCACGTCTTTTCTTAAGGATTTTATTTTCAAAGCCTTCGATCCAATTCAGAACCTTAAGGCCGCGTATGTTCTGTATCCATTCATTGACCAAACCCATGCGATCGGCGGCAAGGAGCTTGAATCTAAAGAAGAAAATTGACTGGCGATAAGCCATCACTGAATTCAGTAGCACCAAAGCCAGAACCAGTCCCAAGCTGAAGGTGAGCGGCAGTTCATAAAAGAAATAAAGAAAAAAGGGTGTAAGAATAAGCGGAAATAGGGTGGTTAAACCGTAAGGCAACGACTGCTCAAGCCAAACTGTAAGGCTCGGTATATCTACTGAGTAAAGGGAAACAATTTCTCCGATGCTTCTTTTTTGCAGAGTCAGGGGCTTCATTTCCAAATTGTGCTTGTAAAGAATTTCGGCCAGTTTTCGTTGCGCCTGGATAGATTCAGACTGCCCTACAAAGAGCGTGAGCTGATTCAAAATCAAATAGGCCAGCGATAGAGAAACGCAAATTGCCAGTGCCGGGTAATCAATGCTCATTAAAAATTGCTTTTGATAATAGGGAACAGCCAATCCCAACAGGGCCGCCAGCAAAGATAAAAATAGAATCAACAGTCGAAAATGGGGTCGATCAAAGAAAACCACTTTTAGAATGAGTCTACTTCCGTGGTTCATTTTCGCACCCATCCCGTCAACGACATGCGAGAACGATGAGTTGTAAGTACTTCATGTTCGATGTGGCTTTTAAAAATAATCATCTGCCCCATTTCAGGTTTGATTTTGAAAAGTATGGATTCAGAGTCATTTTCATAACCCAATAGTTCACCACCGTCATGTTCATTCCAAGATGAATTCAAATAAATAACGAAGGAAAAAATTCTTTGATTGTTCAATTGAGTGCTGTCACGATGTCTTTTATAGAAATTTCCAGGTTCATAATACGCATAGTGGCATTCAATTGCGGTGAGAGATATGCGGAAATAATTTTTTAGATATTCACTTAATTGATCTAAAGAGAATAAGGTTAAGTTTTCGGCTTCAGTCAGGTTTTCGGTTTTCAAATCGAGCCAAAAGGTTGAATCATTGCGAATCGAGGTTTGCGGAAGTGCATTTTGACTAATGCCGGCGGACTTGAATTTGTTCTTAAAGTATTTGTCTTGTGCTGAAATCTGAAGCTTCGATACAAGGACCTGATTTACCGGTATTAATGCGTAATTCTTTTCATTGAGCTGGTCGAAATATTTTTCTAGATCATTTGCTGGAAACACAAAGAAAGTGTAGCATCGACTTCACAGGTTGAAAATGGATAATATAAAGAACCGAAGAAAATTTTTGAAAGAGGCCTTAGGCACGGCGGCTGGTGTTTCGACACTGAGTTTGTTATCGGCTTGCTCATCTTTTGATGCCTATTTGTTTGAAGACCGTTATGAATTTAAAGACGAAGTGATGATAGTGGGGGGCGGAATTTCGGGATTGTATCTAGCTCACAAATTAAGAACAATAAAAACTGAATTTCGATTATTTGAAGGTTCCAATTCTTTTGGCGGGCGCATTAATTCGTATGGCAGTGCCGATTACGGTGCTTCGCTTTTATCAGTGAACGATAAAAAAGTTAGGCTTCTGATTCAAGAACTTTCACTGCAGACCAAAACCTTAGATAAAGACTATTACTACTTACCTGACGGAATGCAGAGTTTAACCGATGCACTGGTTGAAAGAATTGTCGGGTTGATTCCGTATCGTAACTTCAGACTGCGCTGGCGTTTGATCGGTATTAAAAAATTACGAGCTGGTTTTGAGCTGGCATTTGAAAGCCCGTCGGGCCAAAAGAAATTTAATTGCAGAAAATTGGCACTAGCTGTCCCTCCGACGCAATGGGGTTCAGTGGCCGGCTTACTAGAATTGCCCGAGATGAGTTGGGCTAAGGCTTGGCTAGAAACTCTTAGTGTAGAAAATACCATAAAGCTAATTCTTCCGGGAAGCGCGTCGCCAGGACTAACCAAGCCGCGAATCGAGTTAATTTCAGAGGATATCAGTATTCGGCAGATCGTTAAAAAAACTAAAGTGACCGGTACTCTCGAAATCGATGTCAGTTATCTACAAAACGATTATAAGACGATTGAAAGTGTTTATAGTGTCATAAAAAAGAAATTGCAGCTTGAGTATCCTTTTGAAAAACTTTCACCTGAACAATATTTTGACTGGCGCCAGGTTAAATTAATCAGAGGAAGTAAGTTTAAAAACTTTATGGCTGTACCAGATTCAACAAATGTTAATTTTCAGATTGTTGGAGATTTTACACCCAGCACGGCCCTATACACCATTGAAGGGGCCATGCAATCCGCCACCAAAGCATCAGAGTTGCTTTTATAGCTGTTTTTTTGTAGTATCCGGCCATAAATCGGAGACCCATGGAACATCCAACAAAAGCACAGCTTGAAGAACAAAAAGTTCTCGAAATTCTTACCAATGTTAGGCCGTCGCCGACCGTAAGCTCGAATTTAACAAGCCAACAAAAAATCGAGAAGATCAGTTTTCACTTCACAGAAATCATGAAGAGTCTTGATCTGGATTTAAATGACGACAGCTTGCGTGAAACCCCGGTACGAATTGCAAAAATGTATGTGAATGAAATTTTCGGGGGCCTTGATTCTAAAAATTTTCCGAAAATTACCGTGATTGAAAATTCAATGCAGTATGATCAAATGGTTTGCGTTCAGGATATCGAAGTGATGTCGGTCTGTGAACATCATTTCCAGCCCATTGATGGATTTGCAACTTTGGCTTATATTCCAAAAGACAAGGTCATCGGAATTTCAAAACTAAACCGCATTGTCGAGTTTTTTGCAAAGCGCCCACAAGTTCAGGAAAGACTCACGAAACAAATTGCGGATTGTCTGCAGTTTATTCTTGATACTGATGATATTGCCGTGCACATCAATGCAAAGCATTATTGCGTAATGGCTCGTGGAATTCAAGACACCCATTCGACGACAACAACTTCAGATTTGAGGGGTTCTTTTAAATTACTACCAGAAACCCGCACTGAATTTTTAAAACAGTGCCGTACTAGGTTTCGCGAATAGCATTTGAAATTTTTATGAAAGAACTTACACGCAACCCTCAAGAAGTTCCCGTGAATTTTTTGACAGTGCCGGTTCATTCA
>JAYVIY010000450.1:0-2361 GCA_043769795.1 Pseudobdellovibrio sp.
CAGTGAATTTCTATTAATGACTGGGTTTTTCGCCACATTGTTGCTTCTTGTGATGTTTATTTTTTCAAAAAAATTCAGTGGAAATATGTTGAAGGTCGCCCGATGAAACCTGATCCTGCAACATTCTGGAATAAGAAAATCCTCGGCTGGGAAAAAAGTAAGTACGCGGTCAAGCCAGGTTTGAAAGTTTTTGATGTTAATTCATCACTTAAATCACGAATGGATCTGGCCCGCAGTATTCTGAAAGAACTGGCCCCCGGCCGCAGGATTGTTGAGCTGGGCTGCGGATCAGCGCTGTTGATGGAAGACATAATCGGATTTGGAGCAAAAAGCTATACTGGAATTGATATTTCAGACGTTGCAATCGACGAAGCTAAAAAGAGAGCTACGAATAAAAAAATCGATAATGTCGAATTGGTTTCTCAGAAAATTAGTGAGCTCCAGCCAATTAAGGCAGACATTTGTTTTTCGCTCGGGCTTCTTGACTGGCTGAGTCTTTTTGAAATAAGCGAGGTCCCGCAAAAAATAGAAACCCAATTTTATTTTCATACTTTTTCTGAAAAGAAATTATTTTCTTATTCTCAATTTCTGCATCGAATGTATGTTTACTTAATGTACGGCCGAAAAACCGGCGAATACATACCAAACTATTATTCGGAAACTCAAATTGTAAATGCCCTTTCTGAATTAAATTCTGCTAAGCCACAGTTTTTGAGAAGAAAGAACCTGAGCTTCGGTTGCCTGGCCTACCAATTTCCAAACTCAATAGTAGATAAAAAATGAATTCGGTTAAATCGCACTTCGAGAATGCAGCCCCAGAGTACACGCAGAAATCAAAAAGTGGTTTGTGGAAAATAATCCGCAATGCTGAGGCCAAAGGTGTTATGAGTCTGTTACCGCTGACGACCTCTGCCACCAGCGCACTGGAGCTGGGTTGCGGAACAGGCTATTATTCTGATTTGTTGCTCTCAAGAAAAATAAAAAATCTGACCTGCGTTGATTTTTCAGAGGAGATGCTAAACCAGCTTAAAAGCCCACTCGTCAAAAAAGTAAAGGCCGATATCGAAAATTATAATGTGAACGAAAAGTTCGACGTCATACTCTGTGCGGGTGCCCTAGAATTTACAGAAGATCCGCAAAAGGTTTTTGAAAACGTTTCCTCTATGCTGAGTCCGACTGGTGTGTTTATTTTGCTATATCCCACAGAGAACTTTCTCGGTCGCTTCTATCGACGACATCATAAACGAAACGGCTTAAACGTAAAACTTTTTTCTGATGAAATAATTCAGGGACTAAGCAAAGCTGCAGGCCTTTTTTCTGCCGGCTCTCTGGCGGTCTTTCCGTTTACCCGAATTGTGAAGTTAACAAATGCATAAGAAACGTTTTTTGTTTATTATCAACGGCCTTGGGCTCGGAAATTCGACCCGTTGTTCAGCAATTATCCATGAGCTTTTCAGCTCGGGTTTTGAAGTGGACGTCATCTCCTCTTCGAATGGATTAAACTATTTCAGAAACTCGGCTGAAGTAAAAAATTTGTTCAGCTTTGAAGCACTTCTCTACGGCAAGGCCAATGGAAAACTGAGTATTTTTAAAACTCTGTTCATGCTGCCGAAGCTTTCGATGCTTTTTATAAGAAATTGTTTTTTACTCAGATCGGTTCTTAAAAAAAATGCTTATGAAGCCATAGTTTTTGACTCGGACTACTCGGTGGCCAGCCTGTTGTGGCGGCGCCGGCGCCCCTTACTTGTCGGGGTTAACAATGCCGGCGTTATAGTTGAAGAATGTCAAAATCTCGAAAAACTGCCGCGTAGTATACGCATGCAGTTTTGGGTTGAAAAGCTCGACTTTCTATTTCACACACTCGTTCCCGATTTGGTCATTTGCCCGACTTTGGAAACTAAAGACCATAATATTTTTTCGCGAACAAAATTTACGCCGCCCATTATCAGATCTTCGCTGGTTCACCGCCAATTTCAAAGAAACGAAGTTAAAAATATACTTGTGATGTTAAGTGGTTCTCAGTTCGGTTCGGATGTAGAATTTCTTAATAAGCTTCCATCACTTAAAAGTATCGTTATTAACGTGATCGGCAAAAACTCTGAGTCTGAGAGTGCCGCAACCTTTTATGGTAAAGTTTATGAAAATCACGACTTGATCACTTCTGCCGACATGCTGGTGATAAATGCCGGATTCAGCGCAATCAGCGAAGCACTGGTTTTAAAAAAACCGGCGGTGGTCATCCCGATCGCTAATCATGCCGAACAGTACATCAATGCGCTCCTCTTTGAAAAACACGGACTTGGGCTGCTGGGAACCCAAGAAAATGCCGACGAAAAAATTTTAGAATTACTTTCAGAATTT
>JAYVIY010000451.1:0-6429 GCA_043769795.1 Pseudobdellovibrio sp.
CACAGACGTATTTTCGCCAGCCACAGTGCTAAAATCAGAAAAATCTGTTGTAATTTGCTTGAGCATTTTAGCTTCACGAATCTTTAGAACGTGTTGAATGACTTCGTTTATTTTATCTGCCGCGATGTAAACTTTAGTTTTTTCATTAGGCGCCGGAGCCTCTCGAATCAGCCGATATTGGCAGAGCTCATCCAATGCCGGACTTATCAGTGCTTTAGAAAGACCCAGGCGAACGGTTAGATCGGCGCAACTGAGTGGTTTATTCGACAGGTACATCTGTGTCCAGATGGCCCCGTGAATGCGCCTAAAGCCCCAGTAACGGATAAAGTTGCCAATCGATAGAGACAGTTTTCGAAGATTTAGATTTTGGTCTTTACTTTTCATATTGTTCATACTAACACGAACAATATGAAAAGTAGATTTTAAAAATGGAAATCTTGATTTTGTACTAGTTTAAGTCCTTGGCTGATTAACAGTCGGATTTTTAGTATCAAACAGCGCATCCGGATTATTTTTCAGCATCTTCGCGAGCAACGCCTGAATCATCAATGCTCCGCTATCTGAATTACCTCCGCCCTGAACCAAAAACTCTGGGGTAACGCGAATATTTCTATCACCGATAACTTCAACCACCTGTATATGTCCGAAGATTTCTGCACCCATGGCTTTAATACCGGCTTCGTAAGCTTTCGCCTTTGCCATACCTACGGCTTCAACTGCCTTGGCCTCACCCTCACCTTTTAATTTAGAGGCTTCCGATTCAGCGCGGGCTCTTAACTCGATAGCTTTCGCATCGCCGGCGGCTCTGAGCTCGACCGAGCGGGCTTCTCCTTCCGCTTTTTTAATCGCGGATTGGGCCTGGAAGTCCTGCATACGAATGTTTTGTTCTTGCTCAACTAATTTATTTTGAATATCCGCTAAAGATTGTTCTTTCACGAGAGTCTGTCGTTGCTTTTGCGCGAGCTCTTGAATTTCATAGGTCTTCTTCTGTTCTTCTGCAATTTTACGATCTGTCTGCGTGAGCATTAATGATTCAGGCGGAACAATATCACCGATGTAAGTGTCTACGGCCTCAACGTCGTATTCCTGCAAAGCTTCTCTGATGTATGATAAAGCATCTTTTTGACGATCGGTACGTGCCCCTAAAAAATCAAGAACTGTATGCCCTTGCGCGGAGTTTCTAAAATAGTTTCCGATTGCCGGTTCCAAAACCTGATTAACTAAATTTGCAGTCGATCCAAAACGACTGATCACTTTGCTGGCTTCTTTGGCTCCGATATGAATAATTTGCGCCACATCCAGTACAAAAGAGAATCCATCTTTCGATCTTACTTTAATTGAGTTCAGTTTTTCATCGAGCTTGTGCGACTCAGATCTGTCATTAGCCCAGTTTAACGCGATATTTGTTGTAGGTACTAATTCCACTTTGAGGGTTTTCGTATTTACCGGATGCATTCCTGGATACAGTGGCTCGGCCCATACACCCTTGTGGCCTCTTTCAACAAGGTCACCATGCTTAAAGGAAGCTCCACTGATATCAACGTGCTCTTTACCCACATAAGAAATAACAACTCCGACATGTCCGATCGGAATCTCGGTCATTGCTACCGTTTCAACAGAAGCAAACCAAGGGTTAATGTTCCAATTGCCTGACAACAGAACCTGTTCTTGCAAACCGCGCTCACCGCCGTTTGTTATAAATGCATTTCCGTTCTGAAAATTTTCATGGCCTTCGATAACTTTTCCGGCGATTTCTCCGGCGTCTAATGGCTTACCGTCAAGAATGGTCACAATGCCCACTTGATCCGGCTGTACTGACATGATCGAAAGCAACGATGGTGAAATTCCGAATTCTTCGGCGCGTTCAGAAGTAATTACTGTAAAGAGAGCGGTATTAATACGATATTGTCCAGCCGTTAATATCCCGATTTGCCGGCCCTTTTCTCCGCCCGCAGATAGAAATTTTTTAGCGCTTTGAAAATTATCACAATTAATTTCTTTTCCTAAAATACGATCTGAAGTGATTTGTTTTCCATCTTTAGCCATCACAACTCCGATTTGACCTGAAGGAATAACCGTCAACTTCGCTTTAATGACCTGATACTGCCAGACAAAATAACCAAAATGCCATCCCGGCGAAAGTGTATCGGCTTGATAGCCGGATTCTCCGTTCAATGCAATTAAGGCCCCGTCAACGAGGCTCTTGCTTGAAAACTTTTTGATAACAATTCCCACGGTGGTTTCATCAATCATCACCAGCCCGGTTAAGAATTTTGCAAAGAAAATTAAAAAGAAAAATAGACCAATAGCCCAGAAAATAAATTGCTGACCATCCATGAGAAACCTCACCTTTTTGTTTTGTAGAAGTACAATACTCCCCTTTAAACAAAATTCGTAATCCTTATTGCGAATTTGGCGCATTGGTCTTGGTAATTGATTCTACAAATTTCGCGACGAAGTAAGTCAAACATTGAAAGATGTGAATTGCTTAAGAAAAGATCAAAAGCCCATCACTGATGTACGGGTTGCATTATTTAAAACATCCCAGAGGTAATTTGATTGGGGAGTCATATCTCCAGTACCTCCATTTTGTTGTGCATCGAAGTACCACCAGAAATATCCACCGATAAAGCGCGGATGAGTAACCACCATGTCTCGATAGTATCTATTGATATAGTCTGCTTTTCTGGCCGTGTATATGGTTCCCGTTTCGCCGAAACCAATTTTAGAATTTGGAAACATTACGCCAAGTTTCTGAAATTCTTGATTCCAATCCGGTTGAATCCCGTTGCAATCATCTTCGTAGAAACTAATCAGTACAAAATCCAGCCCTGATTTCATCCGATCCGGAACATTGGCCTGCGCCCAGGTAAACATTTCGTGATCGGAACGCTCCCAACAATTCTTGTTGTAGTAAAGTGTTAAAGCTGTTGTTTTTCCTGCTGCCTTAACAGCATCGTAAGCACCGGTCATTTTAGCAACAACACTGGCGGTATCACCCAACCACTCTCCGTTAATTTCGTTTCCGATTTCCCATATATCCACTGAAGTACCCATTGAATTTAAATATTCAAGCGTTCTATTCACGTAGGCTTGCGTCGTATACTGGGGCATATAAAATGAATCTAATATTTCTCCCATTACAAAACTAACTGAGTGAATTTGCTGAACCATCGATTTGTACTCGCTGGCGGCGACAAATTCATCAAACACCACCCGCGCCGTCGGCTTGTAAGTTAATGATGATAGCGACGTCATCAAAGTTGATAATTGATTCCATGGGTTGGTAATCGTCACTCCATTGATTTTCTGAATTGAGCCCGTCGTAGAACAAGCCTGTGCTGAGCACGCTTGCGTAGAGTCTGGCTTTGTACCTGTGCAATAGCTATCGGCGCCGGCAACTCCGTCGTTTCTCATGCACGTCACCGTTCGGGTTTGCGTTCCTTGAGTGCCGCACGCTGTGGCACTGCAGGCACTCCAAGCACTCACTACATACGAGTAAGTATATATCGGATTGCTGATTGTTCCAGACGTTATGGCGCTGGCAACATTTGAGTAAGATGAATAGATTGCGCTGCCGTTTTTGATTCTAAAAGCTCGCACGCGGTAAAAATAAGTTGTACCAAAATTAAGGTCTGAATTTATAAAACTATTCACGTCTCTGCTGGTTCTAGCAATCTCTACAAAGCCTGAAAATTGTGAAAGGCTGCGCTCGATTATAAAACCGTTTTCTAACGCAGAATTGTCGACAAAAGATAAATTAATTTGGACCGAAGAAATCGATAAGGCATTTAAATTCGAAGGAGAATTTAAAGACCACGCATTAACAGTCATAATTAAGGTGCACCAAAACAATACAATAATTTTTTTCAAGAGGCCCCCGCTGTTCAGAATCTATCAAAAAGGATGCCGCCTCAGATAAAAAAGAATGATCCTGAGTCTTTCAAATTGTTTAAACTATTTATAAATTTGAACCTGATCAGCTCTAATTACCTGATATTGTAGATGTAAAGTATTTACGCCTAAAAATCGGATCTGTTTAAAAGTTAAACGTTACAGTTCGATATAAATATTAAAGAATATCTGTGGCATCGTTTCTTAATACGGGTAAGGACAGTAGCTGCATTTGTAGTTTGCAGTCGCACCGGTCGATTCAAGTAAGCCCTTAAGGGTTGTGCAGGCGGCGCCGACATATTTCGTAGCGTAGGCCTTGGCTTCAGCTTGGATAGCCTCTGAGATTGGAGCTGCAGCACCGGATTGGCAGATTTTATTAAATGTGTAGCCGTAACAAACTGATTTCTAAGAATTCTAAAACGGCAGCGGTGTAGATAGGTATAAATGAAAATATAATGCATCATGACCCGATTCAGGGCCTGGCACTTTTAAAAGGGTCCCATAGAGAACCCCAGAAAGTATCAAGACGTTTATTTCCCCAAACTGGTTTTTTCAGTCCTAGCACCAGATCAGGGCGACCTTCCGGAATATACAATGTGCCCATTGCCAAATCCCAAAATGAAAAGAAGCCGGCAAAATTTTTATGATGATATTTGGCCTCAACACTATGGTGCATCTGATGCATAGCCGGGCTTTGCACAACATAACTGAGTGGCCCCCATGAAATCCAAAGGTGCGTGTGTTTGATCATGTCGACGGGTTTTAAAATAATCCCAAGCAAATTACTTATGGCCCACACCATGACCATATTCAAGGTGTCTCCAATTAAAAATCGAAAAATAAGTACCAGTAGAACAAGGGTGGCCTGCATTGACAAATTGGCTATCATTACAGAAACAGGATGGTGACGTTCTGCCGTCCACAAATTCAAAACCGACGCACTGTGATGCACTTTATGAAATTCCCATAAAAACGGAATACGATGTGCCAGATAATGTTGAGCCGCATTCACACCGTCAAGAAGTACAAAAATAATCAGCGCGATAGCCCAATTAATCCAACCGAAGTCAACGTCTCCAAATGATAGGTTACTGCTTGCAATTAGAAACTGATTGTCAAAATGCACCGCAATCATCAACATACTCCACGGAATGAAGAAGAGCGGACTGGTCACCAAACTGTTCAAAAAAGAAATCATTAAGTCAATACCGGCTGACTTACTCCAATAGTTTTTGGATGGAAAACAATACGACACTAAAGACTTCAATTTAAAGCTGGGCTTAGCACCCGGCATCTTGCTCTCGCGAAATAAATAGACCCCGCAAGCGACTAACACATAGCTTAAATAAGGGCTCAGAAACAGCAAAATATCTTTTGTCGACATAGCCTACATTACTTCGCTTAGAATTTTCAGGGTAAGAACATTTTATAGTGCCAGACCTTTCTCCAGTAGCTGATTGGTACCAGCGCCCAGCTCTTTTTGTCACCGTACCATAATGAGATACTCATAACGTATTTAGAAACCCTCAGCTCACACGAATCTTGAAGATCAAGGTCTTATGAGGTTTTACCTATTTTTAGTTTCAATTTTTTTCATTTTGGCAGGTCAGGCAAATGAATTGCCTGAATGGAAAACCTTTGATATTCAAAACAACCTTTATACTCTACGCGAAGAAGAAATCAGCACAGGCATCGACTTCGACCAGGCCAATAAGCGTCTCTTAGATTCAATTAACTCTTATTCACCAGATCTTGCTTTAGGCCGAGCTCCAGGGATTAGCTTTGAACAAGCTCGCCAACTTTTGCAGGAAGCCGACAGAGATAACAATGAACTCACTTCGCAGTCTAAATTTGAAAAGAGCAATGTGCTCGGTTTGTGCTTCGGGCGATCGATTTTCTTTCATTTGATGCTTCTTCGGTATGGCGTTAATAAAGATTCAATAAAGAAAATATTTGTTATCGGGCCGATGAGCGGAACCGGTGATGTCCAGTGGCAGTTTCACACGGCCACCATTGTGAAGGACACCACCTCAGGCCGTTGGTGGGCTCTTGACACCACATTTAGCGAACCACTTTCAGTTGATGAATGGATACGCCAAATGAAGAGGCGCTCTCAAGACACCACTTTCCGAATCTTCAGAGAAAATCTTGTCGACAAAACAAAATCACTCAGATTTTACATCACCCAGCCAGAAAAGATCGGCCCCAGTGGCTGGAAATACAATATTAAATTGGGAGGCCTTTTTGATCCATTTTACAATGGCTATTTTAAAGATATCTTTGAACTCATAAAAAAGAAAAATATCAGTCCGATTCAAAAATTTAACTATGGTTTAAAAAACAAATGTGACGTCTTGTTTTCAGACTGAAGAAGACATACAAATTACATTAAGAGACTTTGGGCTGAAAAATAGTATTGTTGCAAACAGAACCAAGCAACTAAAGTGCCCAGAAGAATAGGTACAACAATAAGCGCTGCTATTTGTAACGACCAGACCTGAATCAATAACTTAGACTCAAATTTCAGCTCTTTCA
>JAYVIY010000452.1:0-2353 GCA_043769795.1 Pseudobdellovibrio sp.
TCTTCGCGAATTATTTTTTCGGCAATTTCAGGTATAACCTGCCAAGCAACTCTTTCAGCGATTTGGCGAATTTCCTCTTTGATAAGTTGTTCATCAAAATTTGAAATTGTATTTTCTCTCGGCCGTGAGTTTTCCGATTTGTGACTCGCCATCGGCGAGTCTTTGATATAGTTTCTAACCTGTTCTTTAAGATCAAATGGTGCTTTACCTGCCGTATTGACCACTTTAACTTCTTCAAAATCGCCGAAGTTTTCAGTTTCAATAACAAACTGATTGGCCTTTGAGGGGCTCCATTCATCACGTTCGGGTGGTTTTTGTTCTGCGGGAGTCGGCTTTTGAACAACAGGCGGTTTTATAACTTCGGGAGTCTTGTGCAACAACTGATTTTTTTGCGCCAATTTCTGCTTAAAACTCAGTTTAGCACCTTGCTCTTGGTCATTCGACGGTATATCGAAGTCGACGGGCTCATCAAAAACAACCGTTCCGGAATCATTGGGTTTGTCGTTTGATACTAGAGTAGTAAAAGTATTTTTAAGCTTAACGAAGGTGTCTGACTCTTCAAAATCAGGCAAAGGTGGATGGCGAAGCATTCCCCGGAGCGGAAAAGTTTGAAGCTTCGGAACCAATTTTTCAAAAATTGACTTTATAGTTTCAGCCTCAAATGGTTTTTCCAGAGATGCATCCGCTTTTGAATCTCTAAAAAGCTGTTCATCGAGTTGCATGAAACTGCTCCACATAAGTATGACCGGAATATTTCTGGTCTCTACATTGTTTTTGAGCTCAATACAGACTTCGTATCCGTTTTTTTTATTGAGCAGAATGTCGGCTATGACAACGTCGGGCATGAAAGTGCGCGTAACAGACAAAACATCTATTCCGGTCGGAACCGTTTTTACCTCAACCCCATATTCTGACAATACCAATTGTATCGCCTTTTTAATGGTCGAGCTTTCATCTGCTAGTAAGACACGCAAAGCCATACTTAAGTAGATAACACGATAGCAAATGAGTCAAGTTCGAGGCATGATTAATTCATGTTTGCTCGAATAGATCGATACCTTTTAGGCTTATTTTGGACTGCATTTGCGGCCGGGCTATTGATTTTTCTAACTCTTTTTATTGCAACTGATGCCATGTCAACTTTGGTAAAATACAAAGATGTGGGAAGCATGGTCATTCTAAAATATTATGCTTTCTATTCGCCAGACGTTATATACAAAATGTTGCCGATTGCTTGCGTGGTAGGCACTGTAATGACGCTTTCTAGTCTGAACAAGGGAAGTGAGCTGGTGGCGCTTTTTGCTTCCGGACTTAGTCTTTTTCGCATTTCAAGAGTCATTTTTATTTCGGTTGTCCTTGTTGGAGGTTTTTCCTATTATCTGAGCGACCGGCTGATGCCCGCATTTAATAAACAGAAAAATTTTATTTATTATAACGATCTTGAAAAAACCCCTTCCCGTTTTCAGACAATTAAGACAAATAAAATATGGTATCGGTCAAAAAATTCAATTTTCAATATTAAGACTCTCAATGCCGAAGGCAACAAAGCCCAGGGTCTTTCGCTGTATTTTTTCAATGATAAGTGGGATTTGGTTCAGATGCTGACAGCTGATTCGGTATTGATGAACGGCAGTCAGTGGATTCTAAAAAATGGCACAATTACAGTATTCGACAAAACATCCAGCTTTCCTTTAAATGACAAATTCAATGAAAAAACTATTGTTATGGCCGAGGATGCACAGGACCTGAGAAGCACCGGCCAGACATCTGACCTTCTGACGCAAGCTGAACTTTCGCGCTTTATAAACAAAAATAAAGATGCCGGACTTGATACAATTCGATATGAGGTGGATTTTCACTCAAAGTTCAGTTTTGCGCTGGCCGGATTGGTTATGAGCTTATTGGCGCTCCCATTTTGTGTGGGCCAAAGCCGTGGGGGCGGAATGATGCGAAATCTCGGTATTAGCATCGGACTAGTTGTTGTTTACTGGATCATTCATAGCACCTCGCAGACGATGGGAATGCATGGCCAAATTGCCCCTATAATAGCGGCTTGGCTTCCAAATTTTTCAATGGTTATTCTCGGCGTATTCTTGTTGTTGCGCTCAAATCGTTAATCGTTTAAAACCTCTATATGAAGTTAGAAATTTTAACCTATCCAAATCCTGTCTTGCGTGAAGTTTCGGTGCCGGTTACCAAATTCGGACCTGAACTTTCTCAACTTGTCGATGATATGCTTGAGACCATGTACGATGCTAACGGAATCGGTTTGGCAGCACCTCAGGTCGGTGAATTGATTCAGCTTTTGGTCATTGATACGCGTCCGCGCGATCTTGAAAGTGCGCGCTACGAA
>JAYVIY010000453.1:0-2346 GCA_043769795.1 Pseudobdellovibrio sp.
CAAGGCTGGCACCAAAGGGAATATGCGCAGATGCAAACCATAGTTTATTGATGTTCTCAGGATGAAATAGTTGATATCCATTTGTAAAAATTGAATAAATATAAATCAAAATAAGTATTTTTACAGAACTTGGCGCGCGAGAAATTGAATTTGAATTGTTCATGAGAAACAGCCTAGATTACATTTAACGAGATGTAAATGTGCCCTTGAATTCAGATCCGGGGGATTAGGTACAGCGTAAGGCTACTGAGTTCAGAATTCTGTACTGAATCCTGGATACTGTTAACGGTATTCTGAATACAGTAGGAAAATTCGCCTAGCGAATTTTTGGTGCCCTGGGCCGGACTTGAACCGGCACGCCCCATTCCTGGAAGCTCAGGATTTTAAGTCCTGTGCGTCTACCAATTTCGCCACCAGGGCAACTGATGTGATCTTTTTGAAGACTGAAGGTAAGAAGCTAATACCTCGAATATTCTTTGTCACGATTTTTGTTCTCGCGCACAGTCCTTTCCATTGACAGCCGGAGTTTATCATTTAATTCTTTCTAGCTGTGCTACAAGTGAACAAATTGTCTGTAAAAACTATTTTGAACCCTTACTTTTTGCTGATTTTTTCAGCGATGTTTTTCTCAACCCTCACCGACCAATACCTGCAAAATAAGCTCGAAGATCTGATCAGCTCAAAAGACGGGCTAACATCGATGATCTGGATTTGGGGCGGTCTTTCGGTTTTAAGTTCTATTTTATTTCCGGTGTTCATTTCAATTTTCTGTGCCTATGTGCTGGTAACCACAAATCAAAAATTAGGCGAAATGCTCTCTCAAAAACTAGAATTAAGCTTTATCGAAACTCTGCGCGCCTGGGGTAAAACTTTTCTCTGGTCTTTTGTATTTATTTTACCCGGCGTGATTAAATATATAAATTATATCTTAGCACCTTTTGTCGTTTTGTTTTCTCGTCGTTATGAAAATGGCGAAGTCGATGCGCTCGAGTACTCAGCTGCAATTTCTAAACAATTTTTTTGGAGCATTAAACTCTGGCTGGGTTTGTTTTTCGTGATTATTCCGATTTTGTTTTACGCCTTATTTGACGAATACCGTGTTTTTACGACCCATCCCGTTTCAGCAACGCTGCTGGTTTTTGTCTCAGCAGTGGTTCAGCTGTTATTTCATTTTGTTCTTTTAAGATTGCTTATAAAATATTTAAATGAGGTAGAAAATGGCGCTCATGTTTAACTGGAAAGATATCAAAAACCGTGATCACGGTTTGACTTTTGACGACGTCCTGATGGTGCCGAAAAAGTCAGAAGTAAAATCACGCCGAGATCCGTCGCTCAAGTCACATGTAACTAAAACAAAATTTTTAGAAACCCCGATCATTTCAGCCAACATGGATACGGTGACTGAATCAGGTATGGCGATTGCCATGCATAAAATGGGCGGACTCGGTATTTTACACCGCTTCATGAATGTTGATCTGCAGGTGGCTGAAGTTTTGAAAGTCAAAGAAGCCGGTGCCGGAATAATTTCTGCCAGTATCGGAGTTAACGGCGATTACCGCGAGCGTGCCGAAGCCCTTGTAAAAGCCGGAGTGAATCTGATGACGATCGATATCGCTCATGGGCATTCAATTCACATGATGGATACTTTGAAGTGGCTTAAAGATAAATTTTCAGGCCTTGAAGTGATCGCCGGAAATTTAGCAACGCCAGAGGCCACCATTGATCTGATCGAAGCCGGGGCCGATGCTATCAAAGTTGGAATTGGTCCGGGTTCGATGTGCACAACACGAATTATCACCGGTGCAGGCGTACCTCAGTTAACAGCTATTGCACTTTGTGCCGAAGCCGCAGAGTCTTACGGCGTTCCGATTATTGCCGACGGCGGAATCAGAACTTCAGGCGACATGGTCAAAGCCTTCGCTGCCGGTGCAAATATTATCATGCTTGGCAGTATGCTTTCGGGAACGATCGAAACCCCCGGAGACATCATGAATGGCAAAAAACAATACCGCGGAATGGCTTCTAAAAAAGCGCAGATCTCTTGGCGCGGAGACATGCCGTTAGGCATGGCCCCTGAAGGTGAATCCACTTTCGTGACGGTTAAAGGTCATGTGGCTGATGTTATTCATGAACTCACTGGCGGAATTCGCAGCGGAATGAGCTACGTTAATGCGGTGACTATCGAAGAGATAAAACAAAAAGCGCACTTCATGGAAATGTCGGCTAACGGAATTTCTGAATCAAGGGCCCACGGTGTTCGATAACCGACCTATCGGCGTATTTGATTCAGGAATCGGTGGCATTACCGTGCTACGCGAATTGGCCCGAGCCTTTCCGGATGAAAGC
>JAYVIY010000454.1:0-2346 GCA_043769795.1 Pseudobdellovibrio sp.
CCTCAGGCTCTATAAAGTTAAGGGTTACATTGCGGAGAACGGTTTGGAAATCGAAGTCAAAACGGCCTTTTCAGACTACGAGCCTGAAGCCGCAGAAAAAGTTAAAATCGTCGCCTGATATTTAACAGCCTATTATCTTTCGTCTGCCGGAAAGCTTTTTTCATCTGGCTTTTTTACAAAAAGCAGAGTCTCTATGGGGCCATTTTCTAAAGAATCCGAAATATACTGAAAGTCAATGCGATACTCTCCCGGCAGCAGTTCTGAGCCCAGCAACCAGGCGTCAGCACTTTCTTTCAAAGTTTGAATTCGCTGATATTTGTCACCGAAAAACGCCTTACGATAGAGATCAATTTTAACATCAGCTTCGGGTTCTTTAACCCATTTAAACGTGCCTGCCGCATTTTGTTTGACTTGAATTTTAGGTAACTTTGTTTTCGCTACAAAAATAGAGTTCTCAAAATATTTTATATTAGATTTAATTCCGTTTTTAGAAACCGATTGCACTCCGATTTTGTACTCACCGGTTTTCAATTTCAGCTTGGTTTCTGTGCCTTCGATCAGTTCATTGGCTACGATCTGATTACGTTGATTTTCAATCCAAATGACATATTTATCTGCTCCCGCCGCCTTGTTCCACTGCAAACTGACGTCGGCATAGGCTTCATTCTTTCGCAATGAAAAATTCAGCGCCGGAATCTGAAGGTCTTCGACCTGTTCAGGTCGAGCCAGTAATTCCGACCAATCTGACCACGGCCCCACCTCTAGCTGAGATGATATAATTCGCGTACGAAACTGGTAATTTCCCACTTCGAGTTTTACTTTAAAGTCGGGCTCTTTCTGAGAAAAGTTAAGTGTCTTTTTTTTTCGATCATTATCGTTTTTGACTTCAATTTCATATTTTTTTACGTCGGGCATTTCTTCAAGTTCAATTGCAACCGAGACCGTTTTAGTCGAATTGTTCGACCGACCTTCGCTGAGACACGATACAAAAATGAAAAATGCAAATAAAAATACTTTATAAATTATTTGATTATTTTTCACGTGAGTTTTTTGTATATCCTGCCAACTTATACGCCAATGCCAACGACTGACCGGGTTTCATATTGAGTTTAGCCAGGCCATACTTGTAGGAATCGATAAAGTTTTTTTGCGAGCCGGGCCCGTTGAGAAGTACCTTCTGAGTCATCGAAAGTGCGTTTGAAATGGAAAGCCCGGTTTCTTTATCGTTTCGCAAAAAATTGAAAAGGGTTTTGAAATCCGGAAACACTCCTTTCGGATAATCTGCATGCAATTTTAAGTAGCTGAATGAAAGGCTACGGCATTGTTCAAGCGAAAGTAAAATTCCGTTACTGTCTTCAAAACAGAAATTAAGAAAACCTAGAAAATCTTTTTTAAGTTCGGCTTTATTTCCTTTTGCTGATTCTGCAAAAAATTTTGCAGTTTCGAAGGCCTGATAAAATGGTAGGTTAAACTTTTTTTCGAGGACCAACCCCTGAAACAAACTGAGAAAGGCATCGACCGATTCATCGTCTTCACGGCTATAGCTGACCGCAAAGTGCCTAGCGTGTTCGTGATCAATACCCGAAGAAACCAGTGTTTCTAACATGCGGCGAAAGCGCAGACCCGCGCCATTGCAGTTCTCAGAAACCTGAAGGGCGGTTTTCATTATTTCGTTTTCCGGTAGCGACAGCATTTTCTGGGATCTGAGAAACTCAATTGTTGAAATGAAAGTTTTTGCAGATTCACACTCAACCGCTGATAACCTCAAACCGAAACAGAAAATGAACACAGCTGCACTTGCTTTTAGAATAACAATTTTCAAAATGTCCAAATGGCATTGAGCTGCGGCTGCCAGCTGCTCACTTTCGGGTTGTAGCCATAGTCAAACCAAGTCAGCGGCACATAAATGCGGCGCTTGTAATCGAGCTGTTTTGTGTAATTGGTTTCATAAGTCGTCGTAATAATCAGCGGCAGCAATGAAGCCGCAACGCTAAGACCTGGAACCACATTCGAATCGCCATTCATTTTTCCGGTCAGTTGAGCTGAAGCCGCCAGATTAGTAATCGCAAAAATCCACTTCCACTGATTAATCAAATTGGCTGAGCGTTCGAAGGCTTCTTCAGACAATCTTTCCTTGAGCAGCTCAGTGCGGCGATCGCGATTTTTAAAACTACGGATCTGCGACAACGTAGCACCATAATTATCAGCGTAAGTAAACCAGTAAACCATACCTAAACCGACTGCGCCCGCGCCAATTGCAAATTTTGCTGCGGTTAAGGCTTCAGTTCGTTCGGTGCCACTGATCTCGGGTTTTAGACTGGACGACACTAACAGTCCTGAAGAGAG
>JAYVIY010000455.1:0-6400 GCA_043769795.1 Pseudobdellovibrio sp.
CTTTTGACTCTTATAAGCTGCCACACCCAGATAACCGTGATCGCAGCAGAAGTCCCAGACATCTTTGCCTACAAGTAAATTGTCATAAACCACACGAAGGCGGTCAGATATTTTCATTCCCATTGCTCATCCGTAATGTTGAAGGAGCTACTTGGCCAGAGCAAGTGCCAAATTGTGTTTTGCAGAAACCGAGTCAGGGTGATATTTCACCGCTAGGTTTAATAATTCAATGGCTTCCTGCTTACGGCCTTCAGTAAAGGAATGGTTGGCCAGTCCGATGAGTGCCACTAAATTAGTGGGCCATTTATCGAGTATTTTTTTATAGCTTTTTGCAGCCTCAGTGAGTTTTAGAGTCTGTTCCAAACCAACGGCCGAAGTTACATTGGCAAGTTCTGATGCATATTCTGCAATCTGGCCAGAGGGAAGTACCACCAGACCCCAATATTCGCCCAATTTCCAGGAGCGTTCAAATTTTCTGAGATCCCAGTGAAAGGAGCTATCATGACCGCTGTGCATGATCACTTGCTGTTTGTTCAGATCGTAACCGACCACCAGCGCGAAATGCCACTGCGGAGCCCAGCTGAGGCTCAGATTTTCAAAAACGATGACTGGATGTCCCGCCGCTACTTCTGATAAGAGGCTTTGTAAACTGTCGATTTGAACAGCCATTAAGCCATGCCTTCGGCTTGCACTGATGAGATCGGTTTGTAAACTGCCGTTCATGCCCGGAGTAAAAACTTGCATTGCCAGCTCATCGACCGAAATCGAGGAGGCGCCCGCCCAGTTCATGGCCATTGCCAAAGTGGCGGGTCCGCAAAAGCCCGCGCTCTGGTCAATGAAAACTATATTTTCAATTTGAGCCTGTCTCGGAAGCTGACCTGAATTCATTAAAATCTGATCGGCCTGCTTAGTTGCAGAAACACAGGCCTGCAGAAAAAAAGCCAGCACTAAAATAGTGAATTTTAACATTAGATTCGTTTAGCAAAATAGATAATCAGCACAACAAGTAAAATTGCAATCAAGATGTCGCCACCGGCTCGGGCTTCCGTGACTTGACCAGACAACTGTCGAAGTTCCTGATCTGACAAACTGGCTAAACGTAAAGAAGCCTCGTCAGATGAAACTCCGTTGGCCACTAAGGCCTTTTGAACTTGGGTTTTTTGCATGTACTGTAAAACGTTTTTTTCTGCGTCGGATCGATTTTGCTCAGCCAACACGCTAGCTGCCGAAATCATTTTTTCAGAGGCGATCACTTGAGGAGCGTGTGAAATGACTAATGCCATAAATGCCGAAATGAGGGCTCTTTTTAAGTTTTTGCTTTGCATTGAAGTTCCTTACTCAGTCAGAAGATCTGACTTGAAATGTATACCTGTTCAAAAGCTATGCCTCGATTGAGACATAGCCCGGCTGAACGTATCTTAGTTGGTGAAAATATACGACCTAATCAGTGACGTCGCAATGTTATACGCGGAAAAGATCAAGCGACCTTTTTGGCTGATTGACTGGTTCGTTGAGGCAGTTCAATTGAAAAAGTGGTGTTCTTGGCACCGTCGACGTACTTGAGCACGCCATTGTGAGAGTCGATCAGGCCCTTTGAGAGGCTCAAGCCAAGACCGGTGCCCTCGCCAACACTTTTAGTTGTAAAAAAAGGTTCCATTATTTTCTGAACTATTCGCGGTGAGATACCTTCACCACTATCTGAAACCAGTATTACCACACGATTGCCGTGGCTCTTAACTGACAAACGAATCCATTTTTCAGTCAGAGATTTAACTGCATCAAAAGAATTAATTAATAAATTCATCAGAACCTGCCCGATCTGTGTGGCATTGCATTCGATCGAAATGTCGGGCGGGCAGTCTACAGAAATATCGATCGAAGCGTACTTAAATTTTTCAGATACCAGTGAAAGTGTATCCTCAATTATATTATTTACTTCAACCACATTAAATGCATCTTTTTCGGCATTTCTTGAGAAAGCCGTTAAACCTTTGATAATTTTTGAAATTCGCAGGGCAGTATTTTCAACTTTGTTGATATCAAGCAAAAGCTTTTCACGATCAAATGTCGTGCTAGAAAGTTGTGACTGCATTAAAGACGTTTTACCGATAATAATCGATAACGGATTGTTAATTTCGTGAGCTACGCCACTGGCCATTTCGCCGAGAGCTGCTAATTTAGAATTCTGATACAATTGAATTTCAAGGTTCTTCTCGTCAGTCACGTCATTAATGAAACCGTTCCAGAGTACGCTGCCATCAGGTAACTTTTCGGGCTTTGCAGAGCCCCGAAGCCAACGGAGACCGGCATTGGGTAGAAGGACCCGATAGTCTGAACGTAGGTTCTCAAGTGTGCGCGCCGATTTGCTTAAGGAAGCAAGAGCCGATTCAAAATCTTCAGGATGTATCCTTGAAAATATTTTTTGCGCACTTATTTTTATTTCATTAGGATCTAATTCATAAAGATCAATTATTTGGCTCGATGCAAAGGGCACGGTTGACGTGCCATCTGGGTGCAATTTGAATTGATAAATTACTCCGGGTACCTGTTCTGACAGGCGTGACAATTGCTCTTCATAGTTTGTTTTTTTCGCAAGTTCGCGGCGCAGTCGAAACTGAGCTATCACCTGCGAGGCCAGAATTTGCAGAGCATCCAGCTGTTTTTCGTTGAGGTCTTTTGGATTATCATCGATTACGCATAGAGTTCCTAAAGAAAAACCTTCATTGTCAGTCAGTGGTACGCCCGCGTAAAAAACAACGTTAGGGTAACCTGTCACAATCGGATTTTCGTGAAAGCGTTCATCTTTTCGGGCGTCATTAATGACCAGCATTTTGTTTTCAAAAATAGCCTCGCCGCAAAATGACTGCTCCCGAGAAACTCCGCTTACAGAAAGACCGGTTTTTGATTTGAACCAAACTCTTTTTTCGTCGATCAGAGTTAACAATGATATTTTAGTTTCGCAAATATGCGATGCTAGCTGGGTCAGTTGATCGTAAATTTGTTCTTCGTCGGTGTCGAGAATTTCATAAGACTTGAGTGCTTTGAGCCGCTCAATTTCATTGGTGGGATATTTTGTTATTACCATGAACTAATTATCAGATTTATTTAAAAAAATCACAAGACCACTCAGGCTTCAGTCTCGTTGATCCAGGTGTCGGGCTCATCGAATAACGAAGCAAGTAGACCTTGGTAAAGGTTTTCATTTTTAAATAATTCATATTGAGCAAAAGACAAATCAGCTAATTTTTTATAGGATTCAACCCGACCAAAGTACTCGGCTTTCGACATTTGAGGTGCCGCTGGAGTCGGTAACAACTTTTGACCGTAAATCAGGGTGTCATAGCTGTAGCTGTTAAAGACCAGTCCTTCAAGAGCTGTATAGGGTGAAAGCGTTCCAAAGTGGCTTGCACTCAGTGGTGGGCGCTGCAAAAACAAATCGAGGACCAATTTGGCACTTCCGAGTTCAGTTGTTTCGTTACAGAATTTCCAGTAGGGTGTATCCAATTTTTTATTGAATTTATAATGCAATCCCAGAAACCAGCGGAAGGTATCCCAGGTAGCGGCTATTTCTCGGTTGATACCCGCAATTGAGCTGGTGTCGTTTAACGATTTGGGCATTAATTTACAAAGGGTCATAATGCTGTGGACTGCTGTCTGAATAGCGGTTGATTCAAGCGGCTCTACAAAACCATAGGCGTTACCTAAAGCAAAAACATTTCTATTCCATGCGGATTTATGCCGACCAGTTTTGAAGTTCACCACTTTGTGCGCAGCAATCGGCCCGAAGCGCTTTTGAACTTCCGCGAGCGCATCCTGTTCGCTGCAGAACTGTGATGAAAAGACATAGCCGTAGTGATTTTCCTCACGCATCGGAATGGTCCAGCACCAGCCATTGTTCATCGTGATGACTGAAGTATAGGGTTCAATCTTCTGATTATTTGAAAGTTCAAAGGTTAGGGCTTTGTCATTGATCAGAGTCGACTTAAAAGAACTAAACTCAGTTTTTAATGTTTCGCCGAGAATTTTTGAACGAAAACCTGAGCAATCAATATAAAGATCAAAAGAATGCTGACTTTTATCAGCGGCTTCGAGCGACGCCACCGAACCGTCTTCGGCAAGATGGACCTTCGTGATTTCTTTATCGAGAATTTCAATTGATCTTTCACTGAGAATTTTTCTGAGAAACCCAATCAGGCTTTTGTTGTCGATATGGTAGGAGAACGGAATGCTGCCCAGAAGCGAAGTTACGTTTTCGTCTTCATCGCGCAGAATCGGAATCTTTCCATTATCCATTAGCACGGAAGCCCAATTAGAATTTAAAATTGAATTTTCATAGTAATAAGATTCGTGTTGATGGCCGGCAAAAAAATTAAAATTAAAATGATAATTTCCGGGGCAGCCCCACTCAAAACGAATTCCAAGCTTGAGCGTGGGCTTAACTTCGTTAAAAAATCTCTGAGGATCAATAGCAAGAGTTTTGTGAAGAAAAGGAATGATTTCAGTTGTAGTTGATTCACCTACACCAATAACCGGAATTTTACTGGACTCGATGATTGTGGTTTTAATTTCAGGGTGAAGCTTATTTAAAGCGAGGGCTGTGAGATATCCCGCAGTGCCACCGCCCAAAATGCCGATATTTCTAATTTCTGTGGATGGATATTTTGGAAAATTCAGAAAGCTGAGGTCAAAAGCTTTTTCAATTAAATCTTCAATCGTGTTCATTGGCGCAATTTGCTTTTAATTTACCCCTGTGGCAAGGCCTTATTTTTTCTGAGGTTCGTAACAGGCTTTAAATTGTGTTTGAATGCCAAAATCAGCTATCAATTTGCTTCGACGATGCAAAAGTTTCGCAGTGCCGAGAGTGGCGACGGCTTCTGTAGCACCGGATTGCAAAAAGGCCTCTTTGATATGAGAAGCACTCAGCCGGCATATGTTTTTCAAAGCTCCGTAGACATCATCAAATTTCAAGCGCGTCAGCAGTGAATTGTATTGTTGGCTGGTATACCCTGAAAGTATTACTTTTTGATTTTCGAGATTCTGGTCAGCGTTCGGTGTGACCACTTCTGAAATGGTCCAATTCATCTTTTCGACGTCCGAAGAGCTTGGTTTTAAAGCCGAATCAGTTCGCCCCAGACCATAGCCGACATCAACAAAAATCGGCCTGACGAGCGCTGTTTTTTTATCGTCAGACTTTTCAAGTATGAGCGCATTGTTTGCCATATGAATATCGCTATTACCGACCCATGCTGAGATAATGATACCTTGGTGCACAATCGGGTTTTTTTGATGGTTCGGCTCTTCAAAACTCCAGGGTCCTACGTCGATAACATCTAAATTTTCAGTAACGGTGGCGTCGTTAAAAGTCAGAAAATCAATCTGATCCTCGAAATTCTCGTTATACTGTTCCTGCTGAATCAGAGCCTTTCGGAATTCGGCAGAGGAGAGAATTGTAGAATCCTTAAGAGTTGCGTTCTTTATAAAGGAGAAAGGGTCGTGAGCTCTCTTCGTCGTAATCGTTTTGATTTTTGCACCTAACAATTTGATGTCGATGTTAACCTGTTTTTGACTGTTGAACTCAGTAATATAGCGGCGGTTGTATTTCATTCGGAAATCGGAAATGAGATCAATTTTCGGGGTCGGGTAGCCAAGGACCCTAAATATTCTCGTGTTAAAGGGGCCTGATAATATTTCGTTGCCGAACTTTATTTTTAATTTTCTGCTACCGCATTTTATCTTAAAACCCGGCTTGTAGCCCCAGCCATCTTTAGGTTTGTCATAGTCGCAGATGATTTGCGATGAATCCAATAAATGAGTTCTTGTTAACTCATTGGCCGACTCTTTGCCAGTCAGCGCAGCTATCTCGGGTGAATCAACCCGATTCTGCGGAATCTGAATTTCAGGGCTATAAGTATATTTAGCGGCAAGAAAAGGAAGGGCTAAGAGTTCAACTTTTGTTTCGAAGGGATTTACAAATCGGTTTCTAAGCGCATGGATTATATTAATCAAATCACTGAAACTTTCGGTGGCACCTAATTCGGCTGAATTTAAATTTTTGTCTATCAACTGACTTGTGAGTTTAATCGCCCATTTGACCGATTTGAAGTAGTCGCTATTTAGTTTTTGAGCCGCAGATAATGAGTCTTCGTTGGTAAGCGTGTCTTCTAGAACCTTCTTAAGCATCCCTAAGTCTTCAGAATTGCTAATGTTTAATTTAACAAAACCATTAAACTTGAGCGGATCTAAGATCTCGACTTTTTCTGAAAGCGGAGAGGAGCTGACAGTTCGAACACTTGGAGTTTCAACATGGACACAACTAACGAGAAAAAAAAAGCCAATAAGGTAAAATTTTTTCATTTTAACCTATCGGCAATCGAAAGTTCTTTTTAAACTGGACTTTAGT
>JAYVIY010000456.1:0-6397 GCA_043769795.1 Pseudobdellovibrio sp.
GCACTGGTGGAGGTCACTGAAGGTACAGCGTTCAGTATTACCGGTCTAAAGAAACAGCCGGTACAAATTTCAGCGAGAGCAAATTCAGTCTTTTCAAAACAGAAGAAGAAGTACAGTGTGATCGGCTGCGAAGATTTGATTGTAGTAGATACCGCAGATGCTTTGATGATTTGCAAAAAGGGTGAATCGCAAAAAGTAAAGGAACTCGTCGACGTTCTCAAACTGAATGACGAAAAAATCACGGCGGAGCATGTTTTTGAGAATAGACCCTGGGGGCGATTTGAGATTCTGAACGATGAGCCTTATTTTAAGTCAAAGATAATCAGAGTTGAGCCAGGTCAGCGTCTTTCATACCAATCTCACTTGAAAAGAGCCGAGCACTGGGTTGTTGTTAAGGGTGAGGGAGTTGTTGTTTTGGATGAAAAAGAACACATCGTAAAACAAGGAGAACACATTTTTATTCCCCAAGGGGCAAAACACCGAATGCAAAATCGTACGAATTCAATTGTTGAATTCATTGAAGTTCAGGTGGGAAGCTATTTCGGTGAAGAAGATATCATCCGTTATCAAGATGAATACGGGCGAAAATAAAAAAATGAAATCAGCTAACAAGCAGCAATTCACTACAACATTTTCAAAGCCCGAAAGTTTTAAACGAAGGGTCAGAGAGCTTAAAGAATTCATTATCAAATCTATACTTTTTTGTTGTGCTGCCAGTTCGGTGCTGATTACGTTCGGAGTGGTTTATACCCTGGTTTCTGAAGCTTGGCCTTTCTTCCGCGAAATTTCTATTTACAATTTTTTGACTGATAAAGAGTGGACGCCTCTTTTTGAAAATCCGCAGTATGGAATATTGACTCTGGTTAGCGGAACTTTGTTAACCACCCTAATTGCGCTTCTAGTGGCTGTGCCGCTAGGTACAATTACTGCCGTCTTTTTAAGTGAATACTCTTCGCCTAAAGCCCGTGAAATACTGAAGCCGATTTTAGAGCTTTTAGCCGCTGTGCCTACGGTCGTGTATGGATACTTTGCCTTATTGTTTGTAACACCACTTTTGCAGAAAGTTTTTTCAGAACTTTCAAGTTTCAATGCATTGAGTGCCGGTTTAGTAATGGGAATAATGATAATACCTTATATCAGCAGTCTTTCTGAAGATGCGATGCGAGCCGTGCAGCTTTACTTGCGCGAGGGCAGTCTGGCTTTGGGCGCCTCTAATTTACAAACGTCTTTTAAAGTCATTGTGCCTTCGGCTTTTTCAGGAATTGCATCGGCTTATGTCTTAGGTATATCGCGCGCATTGGGTGAGACAATGGTTGTGGCCATTGCGGCAGGTCTTCAACCAAAGCTTTCATTTAACCCGCTCGAATCGACCCAGACGCTGACAGCCTATATCGTGCAGGTCAGTCAGGGAGATCTTCCGCAGGGTTCGATCGGGTACCGCACAATTTATGTTGCCGGTGTTGTGCTTCTGCTCTTTACATTTTTATTTAACCTCATCGGGCAAAGAATCCGAACTCATATGGAAATTAAGTACAAATGAAACAACAGGTGGAAAAACTAAAAAGACAGGATTCTATTTTCTGGATCATCGGACTTACAACTCTGGTCTTTGCCTTGGCTACGCTGCTGAGTCTCATAATAGATATGGCAATAACGGGCTGGCCCCGCATCAGCGCTTCTTTCTTTTTGTCGTTTCCATCGAGGTTTCCTGAAAAGGCCGGAATACTTTCAGCCTGGGTGGGTAGTATTTGTGTTGTTTTTGTTACGGCGTTAATGGCCATTCCTTTGGGCGTGGCTTCAGGAATTTTTTTAGAAGAGTATTCAAAAAAAAGTATTTTTACAAAAATAATCGAGATTAATATTCTTAACTTAGCCGGTATTCCGTCTATTACTTATGGTCTTATGGCCTTAGGGTTTTTTGTGTATTCACTTCACCTCGGACAGTCTATTTTGACTGCAGGCATGACGTTGGGATTGTTAGTACTTCCAATTATTATTGTTACCACCCGAGAGGCCATACGGACTATTCCTTCGCATATCAGGGAGGCCGCTTATTCTTTGGGGTCGACGAAGTGGCAAACCATCTGGAATCACATCCTGCCTTACTCTTCCGGGGGAATTCTTACCGGAGTGGTTATTGCGCTTTCTCGAGCCATTGGAGAGACTGCGCCACTTATAACTGTGGGCGCACTTACTTTTATTGCCTTCTTACCAACCGCGCCTGTGATGGCTGAACCTCCATTTTTATCAGCGCAATGGCTTCTTGATCCATATACAGTGATGCCCATTCAGATGTTTAATTGGGTTTCGCGACCACAAGAAGAGTTTCATGTTAATGCGGCGGCAGCAGGTTTAGTGCTTTTGACGATGACGTTGATTCTAAATGCAACCGCCATCCTCATCAGATACAGATTCAGAAAGAAGTATAAATGGTAGACAAACTATTAATCAAAAAGGCCGAAGTTGAACATTTAACTTTTGGATATACTGATAAAAGCGTCATTAATGATATTTCATTACCCGTTTACCAAAATAAAGTGACCGCTTTAATCGGGCCGTCCGGCTGTGGTAAGACCACCTTACTTAGATGTTTCAATCGGATGCATGATCTTTATGGTGACGTTAAATACAACGGGCAGATTAAACTCTATCCGGATGAAATTAATATTCTGTCAAAAGATATTGATCCGATTGAAGTTCGTATGAAAATAGGCATGGTATTTCAAAAACCAAATCCGTTTCCGAAAAGTATCTACGAAAATATTTCGTACGGCTTAAAAGTCAGAGGCATTAAAAAGAAATCTTTTATCGATGATAAAGTTGAAGACTCACTAAAAAAAGCGGGTCTTTGGAATGAAGTGTCTGACCGACTCCATTCGTCGGCCACGTCGCTGTCAGGCGGACAGCAGCAACGTCTTTGTATTGCGCGGGCTCTGGCAACAGAACCTGATTTACTTCTATTAGATGAGCCTACGTCGGCTTTAGATCCTATTTCCACGGCGCACATCGAAGAATTGGTAACAGAGTTGAAAAAATCAGTTACAATTTTGATGGTAACGCATAACCTACATCAAGCGGCTCGAACCGCAGATTACACGGCATTCATGTACTTGGGCGACCTCATCGAATTCGGCGAAAGTTCGCAGATGTTTACTAACCCCAAGGAACAGAAAACTGAAAATTATATAACCGGAAGATTTGGATAGTTTATGAGTCAAAAAGTGCGAAAAGCGATTATTCCTGCAGCCGGGCTTGGAACACGATTCTTTCCGGCAACAAAAACCATTCCGAAAGAAATGCTCACTATTGTTGATAAGCCGATTATACTTTATGTCATTGAGGAAGCGATGCAGGCCGGTATTGAAGACATTATTCTGATTCAAGGACGTGGAAAAACCGCAATCGAAGACTTTTTTGATATATCATACGAACTTGAGGATACTTTAATTAAAAATGGAAAGTCTGAAATTCTGGAGAGTTTACAGAAGATAAGATCCTGCGTTAATATTATATCTGTTAGGCAAAAGTCGGCATTGGGTCTCGGGCACGCAGTAAGGTGCGCAAAATCTGTTGTAGGTGAAGAAGCTTTTGCCGTGCTTCTCGGCGATGAAATAACTTTGTCAAAGACCCGCTCTGAAAATGTAACGGCTTTTTTGTCGGATCAATTTCTTAAGACGAAGTCGAGCTCTGTTTGGGTGCTTCCGGTTGATAGCAAAGATACGAATAAATATGGTATCGTTAATGTCGGAAGGGATCACACGGACTTATCTGCGGGTAAGAAAGTATTAAGTGTTGTTGAAAAGCCGACTTCTGAAAATGCCCCTTCAAACTGGGCTTTGCCTGGGCGGTACGTTTTTAACAAAGAAATTTTTGATTTTTTAGATAATACTAAACCAGGTAAAAACGGCGAAATTCAACTGAGCGATGCGATGAATGAGTTGGCACGTGTTTCTGAGCTCAATGCCTACAGTTTTAATTCACGACGTTACGACGCCGGCGATAAATTGGGATTCTTAATTGCGAATATTGACTTGGCTCTTGAGCGCGAAGATTTGAAAAATGATTTAATGACCTACCTAAAACAGAAAATAAAATAAGGACCTTTATGATTAAAAAAATATTATTAGAAGAAATAAGCGAAGCCAGAGAAAACTTAAAAATGTTACAGGATGCTTCATCGCTACACGCAGAGTTTGAAAAGATGATGGAACTATTGGTCACGACCTACAAAAACGGCGGAGCGCTTTTCGTTGCCGGTAACGGTGGATCAGCGGCCGATGCCCAGCACTTTGTTGCTGAACTGGTAGTTAAACTGAAAAAAGATCGCGATCCGATTAAGGCCTTTGCATTGACAGTGGATACCTCAATTCTTACTGCAACCGGGAATGATTTCAGCTACGACGATATTTTTTCTAGGCAGGTTGAGGGCTTGATGACAGCTAAGGATGTATTTATGGGGATTACCACCTCAGGTAATTCTCCGAATATTCTGAAATGCTTTCTGATGTGTAAAAAAATAGGCGCTAAATCTATTTTACTCTCAGGTAGTGACGGCGGAAAAGCGGTTAAAGAAAAAATGGCTGATGTTAATTTAGTAGCTCCCGGTCCGAATACGGCCCGTATTCAAGAAGTCCACGAAATTCTTTATCACACAATTTGTCTTATTCTTGAAAAGCGCTTAGTTGAAGAAAAGCTTATTTCCTACAGATAAGCTCGATCTTAGGGATGAAGACTGGAAATTGTTCTTTTTAGACCTTCAGCTAATGAGATTTCTGGTGAATAATTTAAGTGCATTTTTGCTAATTGCAAATCGGGCTTCCTCTGAGGCGGATCGTCTTCAGGCATTTCTTTAAAGACAATTTTTGATTTTGACTGAGTTTGTTTAATAACTAAGTTGGCAAAATCAATGATACTGACTTCATGGTCATTACCCAGGTTGAGTGGAAAGTTTAATTTTGACGCGGCATATTTTGCCAGTCCGTTAACTAAATCATCAATGAAACAGAAACTTCTAGTTTGCAGTCCGTTACCGAATACTTTGATGTCTTTACTTGCCAGCGCGCTTTGCAGAAAAGTATTTGAAACGCGATCATCATCTTTGCTCATTCGAGGGCCGTAAGTATTAAATATTCGAACCACTCCGTGCTGGGTTCCATTTACTTTATTACTTGAGTAGACTAAAGTTTCGCCGAAGCGTTTCGATTCGTCGTAACAGCTGCGTTCACCAAAAGAATTGACATTACCCCAGTCAGATTCTCTTTGTGGACTCGAGAGCGGACTTCCGTAGATTTCACTGGTCGAAGAAAAAATGACTTTGGCTTTTTGTGTGTCAGCAAAACTAATCGCATTCTGTAATCCCAGGGAATTTGCCCACATCGTTTCAAGTCTAAATTTCTGATAACTTTTGACTGAAGCGGGGCTCGCCAAATGAAATACATATTCAATTGGCGCAATTTTGTCGCGACAGAAGTCTAATAACATAGAGGTGACGGGCTGCCAGGAACTTGAAACATCATGTTCGCAAAAAAGAAAAGTCTTCGGATAGGAGCTAGCTAAGTAAGACGTGTTTTCTTTTGAGCCTGTAATATAGTTATCAAGGCCAAAAACGAAGTAGCCATTTTTAAGATAGTACTCAGCTAAGTTCGTTCCGACAAAACCGGCTGATCCGGTAATCAAAACGCTCTTCACTAGGGGCGACCAATCGAAAAATACTCAAAACCCATATCGCGCATAGTCTCAGGTATAAAGACATTTCGACCGTCGAAAATGATGTGTTTTTTCAGTAATCTTTTAATTTCTAGCAGATTTGCCGACTTAAACTCGTTCCATTCAGTCGCAATAATCAGTGCATCGGTATCTTTCAGTGCTTCATAAGAATCTTTAAAAATCTTAATATTTAGATGGTCTTTGAAGACATCATTAAGATGACTAGATGCTTTCGGGTCGTAGATATGTAGTTTGTGAAAAGACTTGAGCAAATTTTCAATCAATTTGAGCGCGGGCGCTTCTCGTAAGTCGTCAGTTTCGGGCTTAAAGGCCGCACCCCAAATGCAGAGGGTGGCAGGGGGTTCACTGAAACGTTTAATGATTTTGTCAGAAAAGTTCTTAATCTGAAGATCGTTGGTTTCTTTTATTGCCTTGGTTAGCCTCAGGTTTTCATTCAGTCCGGTTGCATAAGCGGTAAATGCATCGATGTCTTTCGGAAAACAGCTTCCGCCGTAACCTAGACCGGCATTTAAAAATTCATTTCCGATTCGCTGATCTAAGCTTATGCCTTTTTTGATCATTTCAATGTCAGCTCCGGATTTTTCGCAGACTCTTGAAAGTTCGTTTATTAATGATACCCGAGCTGCTAAAAATATGTTGGCTGCGTACTTGGTGATTTCAGCAGAACAGG
>JAYVIY010000457.1:0-6387 GCA_043769795.1 Pseudobdellovibrio sp.
ACACCCGGACAGTTGGGTCCGATCAAACGTGTGTGTTTACCTTCCATGTATTTCTTTACTTTAACCATGTCCAGAACCGGGATGCCTTCGGTAATACAGATGACCAGGTCAAGACCTGCGTCCACAGCTTCCATGATTGAATCGGCGGCGAAAGGAGGAGGTACGAAAATCATTGAAACATTACAGCCGGTTTTAGCTTTGGCTTCTTTTACTGTATTAAAAACCGGAATTCCCAGATGCGTAGTTCCGCCCTTTCCGGGAGTGACTCCACCGACCATTTGAGTTCCGTAGGCTTTGCATTGTTCAGAGTGAAAAGAACCTTGAGATCCGGTAATACCCTGGCAGATTACTTTTGTATTTTTATCAATTAAAATGGCCATATTAGTGTCCCTTGATTGCAGCCACAATTTTTTTGGCAGCATCTGTTAAATCGTTTGCAGGAATGATATTAAGACCGCTATCAGCTAAAATTTTCTTTCCTAGTTCAACGTTAGTGCCCTCTAGGCGCACCACCAGCGGAACTTTCAAACCCACCTCTTTAGAAGCGGCAATAACACCTTCAGCGATCACGTCACATTTCATGATTCCACCGAAAATATTCACTAAAATACCTTTTACGTTCGGATCTTTTAAGATGAGCTTAAATGCGTTCGTTACTTTTACTTTGTTGGCGCCGCCGCCCACATCTAAAAAGTTAGCCGGCGAAGAACCGTGGAGTTTAATGATATCTAAAGTGGCCATGGCAAGGCCCGCTCCATTTACGAGGCAACCGATATTTCCGTCTAGTTTAATAAAGGCCAAGTCAAATTTTGAGGCTTCGATTTCGGTTGGATCTTCTTCGTTGAGATCCCGTAATTCGACTATTTGCGGTTGTCGGTAAAGAGCGTTTGAATCGAAATTCATTTTTGCGTCTAAACAGATAACATCGCCCTCTTTAGTAACAACGAGCGGGTTAATTTCGGCTATTGAGCAATCGCAGTCGACGAAAGATTTATAAAGCCCCAACATAAACTTGACGGTCTTATTCATATGCTCAGGTTTAATTCCGATGGCAAAAGCCAACTCGCGGGCTTGCCAAGCGCCAAGTCCGGTGACGGGGTCGATGTCAACTTTCTTAATGGCATTAGGATTATGTTCAGCCACTTCTTCGATATCCATTCCGCCCTCTGAAGAGGCCATCATTGCTACATGTCCGGTGGCCCGGTCAATTAAGCAAGCCACGTAATATTCTTTTTCAATGTTGCAGCCGGCTTCAATGAAAACCTTTTGGACAACTTTGCCTTCCGGCCCGGTTTGATGAGTAACAAGAGTCATGCCCAGCATTTTTTTGGTGAGGTCACGAACCTCATCGAGAGATTTAGCAATTTTAACCCCGCCGCCTTTGCCGCGGCCGCCGGCGTGAATCTGGGCTTTGACCACCCAAAGACTTCCGCCGATTGATTTAGCTGCCGCAACAGCTTCTTCAGGAGAGTGGGCCACCTGGCCCTTGAGAGTTGCAACTCCGAATTTTCTAAGAACTTCTTTTGCCTGATACTCGTGAATATTCATGACTTTCCAATCTTACTGAACAGTTTTTAAAAGTGAAACTAAAGAGCGAACCGCTTCAACTGATTTGTCGAATTCAGCCTTTTCGTCTGCATTCATTTTGAAATCAACGATGCCTTCCATTCCGGCGCCGCCAAGTTTGCAAAGTACGCCAACCATTAAATTATCTTTCACGCCGAATTCACCGTTGAGCTCAACCGCTACAGGTAAAATTCTTTTTTGGTCTTTTAAAATCGCTTCAGCCATTTCAACAGCACCACGTGACGGAGCAAAGTAGGCAGAGCCGGTTTTAAGGTGGCCACCGATTTCAGCACCAGCCTGCTTGGTTCGGGCAACGATCGCATTTATTTTTTCCATTGGAAGTAAATCAATTAAAGGTGTAGTGCCAACAGCCGCAGTTCTTACTACCGGCATCATTGCGTCTCCGTGATTACCGAGAACGACTCCGGTAACATCCTTAACTGAAACATTTAATTCTTCAGCAATAAATGCTCTGAAGCGTGCTGAATCGAGTGCTCCACCCATTCCGAGAACGCGTTCACGTGGAAAGCCCAATTGTTGTTTAGCATAAACGGCCATAACATCCATCGGGTTACAAACCACGATGACTACTGAATTTGGAGCATGTTGTTTAACACCGGCGCAAACATCTTTTACGATTTTTGCATTGATACCGACTAATTCATCCCGGCTCATTCCCGGTTTACGCGGCATTCCCGCAGTAATAATAACGACATCGGCATCCTTGATATCGGCGTAATTTGAAGTTCCTTTGATTTTAGTGTCGAAGTTTTCGATCGGGGCCGATTGCGCCAGATCAAGAGATTTTCCAACAGCGGCGCCCTCATTCACATCGAGTAATACCACATCGCCCAATTCTTTTTGAGCAGCCCAGTGAGCTGTAGTTGATCCGACAAAACCCGCACCGATAACCGCGATTTTTTTTCTTTTGTGAGCCATAAAAATCTCCTTATGATTTTAATAAAAGCAGAATGTTTTTGATACCCATATGGTTTAGTCGTTTTGACTTAAAACCTCAATTATTAATTCTGCAATCAGCGTACTTTTTACTTTGAAATTTACGAGAATCTCGCGGGCTTTGGTTAAATAATAGGCTTCTTGGTGAAACCTCCTAAAATCGACGGCATAGTTTTGTATTAATCTAGACATTTCATTTGGTTGAATGTGATTAATCATTAAGTTAGTTAGCATAAAAAAGCTGTCTTGTGCGATGCTTAATTATATGCTCTCATTAACTTATGAATCTGAGATGCACTAAAAAAATTCAGTTAAAAATAGTATTGGTCGGACTTGTTACTTTTTTAAATTGTGCCCATTTGCAGGCGGCCGATGATGATCTTTTGCTTGAAAATGAAATTGACCAATCTCAGACTCAGACAACCCCAAATCAGCCTTCAAACACAACGATTCCAACTTCTGAACAACCGACTTCAGAAGACCTCAGCCTAGATGCGGCACTTCAAACTCCGCCATCATCCCAGCAGTCAGAAGAATTGCCGATGGATGATACACCTGCAGGACCGGTTGGCCGTAGCGATGTCGAGTACGATCGCGAAGAACTTCAGGTTCAATCCATCGAGCAAGAATACGCCATGAAGGGTTTTGCCATGGGTTTTGTGGCCTACAATCACAACTATAATGTCGATGCAAAAATTCGAATTGATAGCGCCGATTTAATTGACATCTCAAGTGTAAGCCCCGATTTTCAAAGTGCCGGAGTTGCCTTTCGGTATGCAATTTTGCCGTATAATAAATTCGGAACTGATTTAAATCTTTCATTAGCCTCGTCGTTAAATCATACCAATAATAACTTTGCGGCGATTATGACTGCAAAAGCCGAAGTCAATATAGGTTATGCACTTCGAGTGGCAAATTTAATTCCGATCTATATTTTGGCGGGAATCGGTTTTGAGGTAACCAAAGGCACTGACATCGAAAAAATTATGGATCCCGGAGGCGGCACTATTCAGATTGGTGGCGGTTTCGGACTGGGTCAAAAAATTAATCTTGAATTTTTCTACTCCGTTACGAATCACGCCGTTAGCAGGACCTATTTCGATAAAGCCGCTCAAGCGGCACTAAATAGTGGCGCTACGGCAGTCGGCATTCAAGGTTTAAAAAGCCACGTTTCATCGAATATTTTGCTCGGAAAATTATCGGTCAATTTCTAATGTTCGAAGTCGGTAGAATTAATTTCCACCATATCTGATTGCAGGGAAATATTCTTTTCGAATACTTAGTGGTGCCATCACGTAAGTTGGCGTTGCTAGTACTCCGTTGTTAACCAAGTTTAATTTTAAAAAATCATCGGCATCATAAGAGTCATTGCAGGCAGAACCGAGTGAGAGTCCGTCGCAATTTGTTGAAGGTTCGAGGTCTTCGCCTCTGTCAGGCGCGGATACCGCACCCTTACTATCAATGTAGGCTTGAAAGTCAGGTAAGGTGTCCCAATCTTTCACTGTAACCCGAATTCGGTGTTTTATTTCAAAACCAGCATCATAACAATAGAAATCCCAGGATGGTTGACCTGTATACATTGGGGTCCCGCTTCGATCATCTATAGGGGCGTAAAAGAATGGCATTGTACTTGTAGTAACCAAATCAACGAAACCGGTATGAGTGTGATTTGCATATCCTCCATAATATCCAGCTGTGTGAATACTTGAAGTTAATGTATTGAGCGGGCTTGGAAAATTTGTCGGTGCCGTAACGGTCTGAGTGGCTTTTATACCTGTTGCTTCTGTAAACTGTACCAACGCTGCGGGAAGTCCTATTTTTTTTGAGACTGTCCAATTGGATCTTCCGCCGCCGCCGATGCAATTCTTATAGCTTCCGCCCCAGTCGCTCTTAGCAATAGTTGTTACCGTAGGTCCGCCATTGGTAACAACGTTGGTAGTAACTTCATAATTACCTATGCAACAATTGGGACCATCTTCTCCGGTGTGATCATAAATACAAGAGAATTTTCGGGCCGTCGGTGTGTATTCAACTCTTATTTCAGGATCTCCGGAGCAACTTGCGAGTACGGCTCCAGTATCAAATTTGCAAGTAGTTGATACATTAGTAAGATCTCCTGAAGCATTTGTCGCATTTGTTACGTTAACAATAATTTTTTCCGGGCCTATGCCGGTCTCTACGTTATAAAACCATTGTGGACTTCGCACAAGATACCGGCACATGTTGCCCGGCGGAATATTGTATATAATTTCTAAGTCTTTCGCGTAAATATCGCCTTCGGGCATATCAATAATACAGGAAAGATCTACATTTGATGTGGTGTCTTTACTAATGCCGCAGGCATCGCTAAAGCCAGATGTCGCATGAACGTGACCGATTACGCCTTTAGCTGAATTTATTCCAATATAAAAATAATCAGCATCTGTCAGAATTCCGTTTGAAGACCCCGGTAAAACTGAAGCGGGTGGTAACGGAAGGGTGCAAGCTGCCGTTTTTCCACCGGCAGAGCCTTTACAATTCCAGAGAGAATCTGTGGCAGAATCTGCGATGTCTTCGAGAGCACCTGTGTAGCAAGTGTTTGGTGAAACAACAGTTACATCTCCGGAAACATTGAGTGAACCACATTTTCCTGTTGTAGGTACGGCAATCGAACCGAAAGTTGATTCAGTTGGCACCGCGCCTTTACAACCGAAGTTAAAGGTCAGCGACAACATGGCTAAAATTAAAATCGTTAACGCAGTTTTATTCTGCATATCCACCCCGTAGATTAAGGCTCTAACTACACTAAATTATATGTGAATACCGAGAGAATATCGACGGACTTAAGGCGCGATTATATGGAAAAGGCGATATTAGAGCTAGAAAGCACTTTTAAGAGTCTTTCTCATAATGATATTGGGAAAGACTGCTTTGCGCACTGGACTTGTGATCAGCATGAGACAGCATTTAGAAATAGGACTTTCACGCAGAGGCCGGCCAAGATATATGTAGAAGAGCAACCACTGAGGAGACAACATGAATTTCATAAAGACGTCAGTTCTCTTAATTTTTATCGCAACGGCGGCACAAGCGATGAATGAGCCCAATACAAATGAATCATTTTTTACTAAAAGCCAGCGATTTGATAAGAGTGGAACTGAACTTTATGCTTCAAACCTTGAATTGAAACATCACAAGAAATTCGGCGTGGGTCTTTCTGTTGGTGGTGCCAATGGCTTGCTGGGTCTGAACTCTGAATTGAACTTAGATTCGGAAAATGCGTTGGTTATCGGATTAGGTGCTGGACCAAGCTACAGTTCTTTTAATTTTTTATATAAGCGTAACTTCGAAAGTCTGTATTTATCTCCTTATGGAAAGTTGGGATATTCAAAATGGTTGAGCTCAAGCGGCAGCACTTTACTTGCAAAGGATTCGGATATTTTGCGTCGAGTATTTTCGGAAAAAGATTTGAAAAACGGAAAGTTGGAAGTGGACTTTTTAATTTCGAGTGTTGGAGTCGAATATAATCAG
Organism: Pseudobdellovibrio sp.; assembly: GCA_043769795.1. Lineage (GTDB taxonomy): Bacteria > Bdellovibrionota > Bdellovibrionia > Bdellovibrionales > Bdellovibrionaceae > Pseudobdellovibrio. Next base: position 6,034 of record JAYVIY010000457.1, read on the forward strand.
CTGGAAGGCGAACTTGCAGGTGTAAATTTCTATGCTGAATTTGTATTGATGACTGAGTTGCAGAAGGCCACTATTATTCCATCGGGAGCTGTCGGCATAACTTATTTTTACTAGAGAATTTAGCAACTTAGCTCATGCGATAGAAACTAAATAAAATTGATTCTGGGTATTTTTAAAATAAAAAACCCTAGGTTTTAAGGCCTAGGGTTTTCGAAAGCTTAACGCTTTACAAAACTAACTACTTCTTTTTCTTTTTAGTAGCTTTTTTTGCAGTTTTTTTAGCTTTCTTTACTACTTTTTTCGCTTTTTTCTTAGCCATGTGTTGCTCCTATCGGTAGTGACTCTATTTCTAAA
>JAYVIY010000458.1:0-2335 GCA_043769795.1 Pseudobdellovibrio sp.
GGTCGGTAATAGCAATGGCGGAAAAACCCCGACCTCCATAGAGATCAACAATTTCGGCCACACTCAATTTGCCGTCACTGAAACTTGAGTGAATATGAAGGTCAAATTTCTGTCTTTTCTTCATTTCTATTTTGTTCAAACTGTGTCCATTCCTGAAACGAATCCATTTGCTCAGCCAAATTCACGATTTTCTGACTTTCGCCCCACTCCAAACAAACTCTTTTATTTTCGGTTTTAAATAAGCCCATCATAGATGTAAAAAGCGTATCTTCATCAATGTATGCACAGACACGAAGCGGCGAATAGTTGAATTTAAAGCTCTGAACTTCGGTTTCGGTATTCTGAGCCACTTCAAAAAGCCCTCTTTTCCACCTAAGGTTTTCTTTAATAGCCGTGGTTCCAGATGGAAAGCCGGCTAAATATATCGAATTACTCTTGTTGCTGAGTAGCTCTTGAAGAGCCCTTTTTGATTGTGCCCGTGATTCAGTTGATTCGCGACTAACAAAAAGTGTTCCCATTCTGACTGCCCCGGCGCCTATGATAGGCCATCTTTTAACTTCGGCTTTCGACAAGAAAACAATTTTTGGTTCAGCCGCTAACAAAACTATAATATCTAAGAAACTGATATGATTTCCAATGAATACGAGACTCTTATTGGAGGAATGACGACCAATTACATTTAATTCTATATTGAAGGCTTTTAACAGACTCAGTGCCCACTTCTGTTTGAGTTGGATTAAATCCGCATTCTTTCTGTAAGAAAGCACTAAGTAAAAAAGAGTGTTTATAAAAATATGTACAGTTTTAAAAAATGAAATGATCACATTATTATATTGAAGCACGGCCAGACTAAGTTCATTTCAAGTTTGTATTAAGACTTTCGGCGTTAGATTTTTCTCTTAACACAAACCTAACTCAAAGATTTTTTATTTTAGTGTTTCAATAAATCAAATAAACGAAGAATTCAAAGGAGTCCAGGCATGGAAACAGTACTCAACAATGTAATTCGGCAGAGCCAGATCTTTTACACCCGTCTTTCTTAATGGAAAGGCAAAGCCAATCTTCACTTTCAGGTGGGCCCCTACATACTTCAAATAGCCAGCACCAAAATGGAAGTACTAGAATGCTTTAAACTCCGACATGAAGTTTTTTGTGTTGAAATGGCTGCAAACCCTAGAAAATCAAAATTAGATTTTGATCGCTATGACAATTTTTGCGATCACCTCATTATTGTACATGAAGAAACAGAAGAAATAGTCGGCACTTACCGAATGAATTTTTCCGAAACTTCCGATCAGTTTTATACCGAATCTGAATTTGAAATTGGAAACTGGATTCAAAACCAGAACTCACCCTTTATTGAACTGGGCCGGGCCTGTATAAAAAAAGAACACCGCCGAGGTGTTGTTATAAGTCTGCTTTGGAAAGGAATTTCTGAATACATGAAGTTCATGGGAGCCGAAAAATTAATTGGCTGCTCCAGCATAAAACTGACTGATGCGAGGTCTGCGGCTCTCGTTCATAAATATTTCGAGTCGACAAACGTGCTTACTGAAGAATTGTATAAGCCCAACGATGAATATCAAATGAAAGATCTCTTATTTTGGCTTATGGTTTTTTCTAAAGGTCTATCTGACAATCAAAAGGCCGAAGCAGAAGAAAAAATTCCGTCGCTTTTAAAGTCTTACATTAGAGCCGGAGCCAGAATCATGAGCTACCCCGCTTATGACAAAGATTTCAAATGCATCGATTATGTTACAGTGATGGTTAGATCCGAAATGGATCAAAAATTAGCAAAAAAATTAGCTAATTGAGTTTTTAATTTTATCAATAACCCAATTCGCATCATCCATCGAAAGGTCATGCCCGGCCTTTTCGTGAAGTTGAATTTCGCAGCTCCATTGCTTTGCAATTATTTCGCTGCACTCAGCACTGACTAACCTATCCGCCTTTGAAGTCAGAACCAATTTGTGCGCAACAGGCACCTCGGTAAAATCAACCTGAGTTGCCAAATCCAATTGTCTTAAAAAATTTTTTGCCGACACCGGATGAACTTTAAGAAACTCTATGTTTTCTGTAACTTGTGCCTCCCAGATATTTCTGTTGTTAGAGGTGGTCGAAAGAATTAATTTTTCTAACTGCTCGGGCTGCGGAGATATTAAGTGTTGAATGAGTCTATAGTAATTACGCGGAATCAGTCGCTTGTAAAACGGACTTAATCCAGAGCTTGAGTTGATGATAACCAGATGACTGACTTCTTGCGGAAACTTCTGAGCCCAATAAGTTGCAAGCACCCCTCCTAAAGATATACCTATAATACCTACGGGTTCACCAA
>JAYVIY010000459.1:0-6380 GCA_043769795.1 Pseudobdellovibrio sp.
ATCCGCACTCGATTCAGTCGACCGCCGCGAACCTGTTTTCTGATTGAATGCGATGGCAAGAATCCGATACCCAGCCCGTATTCAATAACTCTCTTGAGTGTACCTACATTGGCTGATTCAAAAACGCTCGGTAGATTTCCCACGCTTGAAGTTAAGGTTTTATCGAAGTCAGGATACTCTTCGGAAAAGTGCACATAAGGTATTTTCTTAAGTTCACCAATTGAAATCTGCGTCGGGTAAAACTCGTCTTTTCCTGAACCGACCAGCCACATTTCTTCTTTGAAAAGAATCTGTGCTTTTGCATCACTCAGATTAACTTTGTAATTCGTTTCGATCTCCGGAAGCACGAGAACATCGAGCTTTCCGTTTTTGTATTCCTGAATCAGGTCTTCACCTTTTGCGTAATTAACTTTGATTTTAAAGTCAGGATTGTATTTCAATAAACGACTAACGACCGGACTCATCAAATGCAAACCGATCGAATTAAGAGTACCGATGCGCAGTTCACCCTTCAACTGGGCCCCCACTGATTTTATCGAAACTTCCGCCAATTGAGCCAAGCTCAGAATTTTTTTCGCATGCTCATAAAGCATCTCACCCTGAGCCGTCATTTTAATCTGCTTCGAACCACGTACTATAAGTTCGACACCCAGATCGTCTTCCATATTTTTCATTTGTTGACTGACTGCCGGTTGGGTTAAGAACAATTTATCTGCTGCTGCAGTCATGCTACCCTCTGAGGCCACTGTGACGAAAGTCTGGAGTTGGGATAAGTTAAGCATTTGAGTGTTCTTCCTTTGGGTAATAATTCTGCTGGTCGTATATGTTTTTTATGCCTATAATAATAGGCAGTAAACAAACTTTACGTCCACATCAAAGTGAGGTCAGCATGTTAAGGCACGGGGCTAAATTTACTCTGGCGACCCTATTTCTATTTTTTACTACTATCATTCCACTCAACGCGCAGGCACGAACTTTTAAGAATGCTTATATCTCGTTTGAAATGCAGGATAACTGGAAATGTAATCTTGAGCAAACCGAATGGGTTTGCCGGGCTGAAGACCCCCAGGAAGCTAAAGAAGCGGTCATCATCCTTACTGCCAAAGAAAAAGGGCCTACGGACTCATTTGCTATCTATGAAAATCACATGAATAATCCGATTAATACGGTTTCAAAAGCTGGTACACCTTTAACTTCGTCGGTTAAATATAAAGCACAGACTCAGAAGATTAACGATCAGCCTTGGCTTGATGGGCTTCACCAAGATAGCGAAGTTCAGAACTACTTTACCCGTTACCTCGCGACGATAAAAGATCAAATTGCTATTTTGGTTACTTTCAGCGCACACAACAAACTCTACGCTAAGCACAGCCCGAACTTTGACAAGACGATCAGGTCGTTAAGGGTTATTGCCACTAAAGATCTACTTTCGCGGCCTGACTTGGGGCCACTGGCCGGCGCAGGAGATACGCTGGGCTCAGGCGTCGGTCAGGCGATGCCATCGGATCTACTGGCTTCAGATGAAGGCGTTTCAACTGGTAAAAAAAGTATATTTAAGAATGAAATGTTCTTAGGATTTGCACTTTTTATTCTGGCTATCCTGATCTATATCGGCATGAAAATCTATCAGAAGAGATAGACCAAAAAGAACAATTCGGTAAGACTATTTTAATTCATTACAAAGTCAGTAAAGTAGACATCTTTGACCAGCCCTCGGTTGAGCATCTGGTTAACCTCGACAACTATTTTATCTTTCAGGAAAAGTTTTCCCTGTATTGATTCTAAATCATCAAAGGTTTTTTCATTGAGAATTCTGACAATTTTATCACGCGCCCTTGCGCGATTATCAAAGTCCATGATTTCCTGAAAGGCCAAAGGGCTGATCATATCCAGATTGACCTGAAGACGAATGGTCCGTTTTGGCATTCCCGAAAGATTAACGACAAACTTATCCATCGTATAGATCATCGGGGCTTGGCCGAATTTTTCCTTAAGACTTGCGGGCTCCCTCAGCGAAGATTCTGTTACTTTCGGAAAGTCATAACCTAAAGTCGAAATGAAAACCCAGTGGGTACCGAGCCCCAGCACTGATAGGTTCATTGTGATCAGCAGCGCCACTATAATTTTTTTAACTATTGGATTCATATTTAAAGGATCGGTCACAACAGGACTGGCCTTTAGTGCCAGTATAGAGAATCTCAATTTAAGACAGCGTCAATTAATTCTAAATTTCCATATACAAACTGCTGGGCTGATATTATTTTAAGAGATGATATATGGCGAACAAATTGTCTAACTTTTTTTCATTTTTAATTGCCTTCAGCCTTTCTGTTTTTGCATTTTCACAGGAGGCCATTCGTTACCCTAAACAAATTCTTAATCTGTCGGCTGATGCAAGGGTTGCTACCAACGCCCTTCTTGCCGACAAATCCAAGCGCCAGCTCAGTCTGATTGATGCCGAAAGCCTTGCCAAAGGCGGAACTAAAGAAAGCTATATCATCGACATCGGAAAGAACTCCGGAGATAAGAAAAAGCGCGACGACCGCCGGACACCGGAAGGTATTTACCGGCTCTTGCTGCGAAAAACCCCGCCGGAAATTCCTTATGAAACTTATGGCTCACTGGCCTTCACCACAAATTATCCGAACTACTTTGATAAAAACGAAAACAAAACCGGTGGCGGAATTTGGCTGCACTCCGTACCTGATAAAATTCCCCTGACACGTGGCTCACGCGGCTGCGTGGTTTTAAGAAACGACGACATCAAGAAAATTGAAAATTCAATTCTGCTGAACAAAACTTTTCTGATCATCGATAGCCATGTTGATTGGATCAATCACGAAGAACATGTCAAAGCTAAAGAATTTGCGCTCAATTGGTTCAATCAATGGAGAACCGAATGGCAGGAACAAAAGCTCGATAAATATATCGAAAATTACTCTGAGGATTTTTCGGCGCCGCCATTTAATAAGACCAGCTGGTTGGCGCACAAACAGAAGCTGAAAGAAAAATACACTTACGTAAAAGTTAACGCCTTCGAACCGAATATCATTCAGATCAAAAACCAATACGTAATACAATTTGTTCAGGATTATGATTCTGACGGACACAAAGATATCGGAATTAAAACCCTGTATGTAGTTAAACAGGGTACTTCTTTAAAAATAAAACGCGAAGAATGGGCCGAGCTAAAAACTAATTAATATCTTTATCTTCTTTTTCAATGTCTAATTTTTCACACTGAGCTTCAAGATCCGGCAAATTCTGAGTGTTCTTATTGATTTCTTCTTGCGTTACTCGACCTAATTTAAGATTCAGTTCCATTAATCGTTTATCAAACTTCAAATTTTCAAGTGCTTTGTTAAGTGACATTTTGCCTCTTTGGTCGTTATTAAGTGAGAACCATTTATATATGCAATATCTTTAGAAATCAATTCCAGTATTTAGGATTATCCTCTTTTTTTAGCTTTTCATTATCGACGACCAACCTCAAAGAACCGGTGTTTTTTTTCAATTTCGACTTTGTTTTACTCAGCTTCATTCGTGTATGACCCCAGAGGTAAAGAAATCCTACGACGGCTCCGCCGATATGGCACAAATAAGCCACTTCAGTTCCCGAAAACCCAGTGGTCAGGAGCGAAGATAGATCAAGCAAGGCCGCAACTAATGCAAAATGCTTGGCCTTCATCGGAAATAAACCCATGAAGTAGATAACTCTTTCAGAAAAGACGATTCCATAGGCTACCAAGAGGCCAAAAAGAGCCCCTGAAGCGCCTAAAACCGGTATGATCATTGGAGTCTGATTTCCGCTAATCAGAGCATAAACAGCCACTCCGAAGCAGTAAAAGAAGGCGGCTCCGACACCACAAACAAAAAAGTATATTGTAAAGAACCTGGCACCCCAGTGCTTCTCGAGCTCAGAACCGAAAAACCAAAGCATCAAACCATTGAAAAAAATATGAAAGGGTGAAAGCGCATGAAAAAACATATAAGTCAGCGACTGCCACAGCCAGAACTTTTCAATGACCTGATCCGGATGAAGCACAAACCAGGTACTGATGTTGGTCTTAAGAAATTTATCCAGCACAATCTGTATGACAACCCAAATGATCGCCATTGCGATCATTAATTTTTTTACTACCGGTGTAAGCGGTGCTACTTGGATCTGATTCATAGTCTCACTCTTTTACTTTCTTAAAATAATCTAAAAATTTGTCGTAGCTGCTTTCAACCTTTTCAATTACAACTTTGGTGTCTGCAATGAGAGGAAAAAAGTTGAGATCACCCCGCCAGCGCGGAACGATGTGATAATGTAAATGATCCGGAATACCGGCACCCGCCGCAGATCCGTTGTTCAAGCCAATGTTATAGCCGGTCGGCTGATAAACCGATTGCGCCGCTTCAATACCAAGTCGAATCGTCCGGTGAAGGTCATCGTATCTCTCAGGGCTGAGACTCAGCAAATCACCGATGTGATCAAGTGGCAATACCAGCAAATGACCGTTGTTGTAAGGATATTTATTTATAACAATCTGAGTGTACTTCGATTTATAAACGCAAAGAGTATTAATCGACATTTCGTTTTTGGCCGAAATACAAAAAACACATCCCTCATTTTTAACGAGTTTTCGCACGTACTCGAGACGCTCCGGACGAAAAAGTACATTACGTTTGTAAGGCCAATCGCTGGATTTTTTCTTACTTGGCAATTTTGAAACTGATTTCTTCTTTTTCTTTGCCAACAGTTACTCCCAGTAACCGGGCATTAACATTAATGGCTGATTCAAGTACTTCGTTTTCAGAAACTGATGCGCCATTTCACCGACGACCGCCTTTGCAGAGGCCGGACGATAGGCTTTAAGAAAGTCTGAAACTTCTGCCATTGAATTCAGGTCGTCATTATCATCGTCGAGAGAAAACACATCCATGAAGTTAAATTTATCACGTTTAGGTTTAAATATTTTGTAGTCATCAGGTGGTAGATTCGCCATTTTTGCCGCCATTTTTACGGCATCTTCGTAGGTACCTTCAGCGTCGGCAAACTTCAGGTGCACGGCCTTAGCCCCTGTCATTACCCGGCCATCTGCATAGGCGGCCACAGTCTCCAACGAGAGATTTCGGGCTTTCGCCACAGTGCTTTTGAATTGATCGTAGACTTCATTGATCATTTCCTGGAACAACTGCTTTTCGTCATCACGCATAGCGCGATATTCAGAGCCTGAATCTTTGAACTTACCTGAAGTAATTGTATAACGCTGAATCTTAGCCCAATCATAAAGTTTTTCTAGATTTGCAAATTCCATAATAACTCCGATAGAACCTATCATCGTACCCGGAGCCACCACGATTTTATCACAGGCCAAAGCCGCATAGTAACCGCCACTGGCGATCAATCCTGTACTGACACAGACAACGGGCTTTTTCGTTTCTTGTTTTGCTCTCAGAATTTCATAGTAAATTTCCTGAGACGGCCCGACCGCGCCACCCGGCGAGTTGATATCAATGACAATGGCCTTTACAGCATCGTCTTTCTTATATTTTTTAAGCTGAGAAAGAAATTTTCGGCCGTTTAATATAACGCCGTTGATTTCAAGATGTAAAATTTCATTTCGTGTAATGCGATTGTCTTCATTTTTAAAATATGAAGTCGTCGACTTATAAATAAAAATAGCACCAAGTAAAACAACCAGACCAACAACAAACTTTTTCCTAAAAGACCAATGTTTCATAAAAATCCTTCTTTGATAAAACGATCACCCATAATCATAAAATAAAAATAAAAAAAGGGAACCTAATAAGGCTCCCTTTTTCATAGTATTTGTCTCGGTGCGTAGCGGAACTACGCATCAGACTCTATTCTTTACCGTCGGACTTGAGATTTTTTAATTGGTCACCGAAAACATCACCAAAACTGGTTTTTGCCGTAGAGGTCGCTTTTTTAACGTACTCTTCAACGTCAGCTTTAGATTCGCGAAGCTTTACTAATTTAGAAGACAAACCGATTTTACGGGCATCTTTATCAATAGTTATAACTTCCGCTTTGATTGATTCGCCCACTTTTACAAAATCTTCAACTGTTTGAATTTTATCAGTTGTTAATTCAGAAATATGAATCAGACCTTCAATGTCAGCCGCTAATTCTACAAACGCACCGAAATCGGTTGTTTTTGTAACTTTAACGCTGTGCTGAGAACCAATACCGTATTTAGATTCGATTTGAGACCAAGGATCGCCTTCAAGTTGTTTAATACCTAAAGAGAATCTTTCGTTTTCAGAATCAACACCTAAAACAACCGCTCTGATTTTTTGTCCTTTTGTGAACATTTCAGAAGGATGATTTACACGTTTAGTCCAAGAGAAATCAGAAATGTGAACCAAAC
>JAYVIY010000460.1:0-2334 GCA_043769795.1 Pseudobdellovibrio sp.
CCCGCAGGGAATGACAAAAACCCTTAATGAGGGGTGGGCCTCGTACTGGCACTCACATATGATGACCCGACACATTCTCAATGATTCTGAAATCATCGACTTTGCCGATCACCATTCGGGTACAACCTTTATGCAATTGGGTGGCTACAACCCCTATAAAGTGGGAATTGAACTTTTCCGCGACATAGAAGACCGTTGGAACAAGGGGCGATTCGGTCGCGATTGGGATGAATGTGATGATGTGGGCCAAAGAAAAAACTGGAACAAAAACACCAGAATGGGCCGCGACAAAATTTTCGAAATCCGAAAAATTTATAATGATGTAACGTTTATCGATGAATTTTTAACTGAAGATTTTTGCGTTCGTAACAAAATGTTTGTTTATAAACTTAATAAAGAAACCGGCCGTTTTGAGGTCGATACCCGTGATTTCAAGGCGATTAAAGCCCAGCTATTATTTCAAATGACGAATTTCGGACAACCCATCATAAAAATCGAGAATGCCAATTTCGAAAATCGCGGTGAATTGCTGCTCCAGCACGTTCATGAAGGTCTGGACTTGCAGCCTAATTACATGGATGCAACTATGCAGAATCTGTATAAGTTGTGGAAGAGACCAATAAATATGGTTACAGTCATGGATAACGAGCCGCAGCTTTTCAGGTTCGATGGAAATGATTATACAAAACATAGTTTATCGGATAAGAACAGAACAGACGAAGGAGAGCAGCAAGAGCTTTCAAAGTCATAAATTGGTTATGAGCCGAGAGGAGAAACCACCCTGGCTAGTAAAGACCGCGTATTAGTTTATTCAACAGATCCAAAGGATCAGGCCATCATTTCCGGTGAGGCCGACAAGCAAAAAAAATCTGCAGTTCAAAAGTCATTAGTTGATACCAAAAAATTTGTCGTCGTTTTTAGAATGGAAACCCAGAGCCGCGGGGGTAAGACCGTTACAGTCATAGATAAGTTTCCGGCTCATGAAACTTTTTTAAAAGAACTCACCAAAGAAATAAAAATTAAATGCGGTGTAGGTGGTTCGTTTCGAGTTGAAGGTCAATTCGGACTTATAGAAATTCAGGGCGATAAGCGCGTTGCAATTAAGAAATTGTTCGATTCTAAAGAAATTAAGTATAAAGGAATGTAGCCCGTGAAAAAGAAAATTGTAATTGTCGATGATTTTGAGGAGAGCTGTCAGTTGATGGTAGAAATACTTTCGCACGAGTTCGAATGCCTTTACATTTGTAAATCTGAAAACGCGCTAGAATTCATTAATGCAAACAAACCGAACCTGATTTTAATGGATTACAAAATGCCATACGTTTCGGGGGTTGAACTCTGCAAAATTATTAAGGACATTCCGAGCCTTAAACAAATACCGATTATTTTCATTTCGGGGGCCGTAACCTCTGACGAGCGAATTGAAACACTTGAATCGGGCGGCGACGACTTTTTATCTAAACCTTACCACCCGAAAGAACTTCTGCTGCGGGTACAAAAACGCTTAAGAAATTACGCCACCGAAGACGTTACTATACTCAACGTCGGAAATATCAGAATGAATCTGAACTCGCGCCAGTGCCATCTTGATAGTAAAGAAATTATGTTAACGCCCAAACAATTCGATATTCTGAAATTGTTAATTGAGCACAAATCACAGGTGGTTTCGCGTCAGGAATTTATGACTGAGATCTGGGGACATTCTGAAGTGACTCCCCGAAATGTGGATTCACAGATCAATTATCTGAAAAAGAAAATGGAAGGCTTTCGCGGGCACATCATCTCTGTGCCCGGTTTCGGCTATCGATTAGATACGGTCGGCTAAACTTTTTTCCAGGTTGAAAATTTGCGGAGTTCAGGAGTGTTCTCGAACTCGAGTTCCAATTCGTCTTTTTCGATTTTAAACTTTCGGTTCAGTAATTGGCCATCATAAGACGGTTTAACCGAAATCAATACATGATGAACGATTTCATCATTTTGAACTTTATACGTACCTGAATAAGAAACAAAATCCGAAAATTCCTGAGGTTCTTCTTTAAAACGTATTGTCACGGTCATGAAGCCGGTTTCCGAATAGTGAATATAGCCTGAAAACCATTCTGAAATAGGTTTAAAGGTGCCCTCTTTTTTGTAGTAGTAGCCGTAATCAACTAATTTGTAAGTTCCTGGTAACTTCGGGGTCATGCTCGCTTCTTTCGTTTTGTTTTAAAAAAATTTTTCAACAACTGACTGCATTCATGCATCAGTACTCCGCTAGTCACATCAAATCGGTGATTAAGCCGAGAATCATTTCCCAGTTGCGCCAGCGAATCGAGGGCGCCTCCTTTGGGGTCT
>JAYVIY010000461.1:0-15842 GCA_043769795.1 Pseudobdellovibrio sp.
TCTGCTGCGATCACGGATATCTGGGTGTCGCAGCTTATAAGAGTCGAAAGTTTGCGGACGTTTTTTTTGTAGATCAAGTTGACTCAATTATTGCCAAACTAAAAAATAATTTCAATACTTTTGTACATGACGATCTCAATCCATCGCAAGTTCACTTTATTCTTGAACGAGGTGAACTCATCAATCGCGATGTCGGCGGCACTGTTTGTATTAGCGGAGTAGGGGCATTTGTCATCTACGACATTCTATGTGGACTTGCAAAGAAGAAATTTTTATCTGCAGAACGATTGATTCTTGGACCTCACCGAGACACCGAAAAACTTATCAAGATGCTTGCAAACGAAGAAAATTTAAAAAATTACGAATTGTCGCGCATTTGCGAAGTCACTGAAAACGAACGCAAACGTTCACTTTTAATATTCGATCGTCGTAAAATTCCACTCTCATCTTGAGGCAAAAACGGTACGTTCAGTTGGTGAATTTTAAAATTTACTGCCTACATTGACAAAAAATTTAAGAGATGCAAAAAAAGACAGGCTGCTCGACAATTCCTCGAAGCTTGGAGTTCTTATTCTGAAAATAAGATGGATTAATTATTTTATTAATAAATTACCTGTTTCGTTTATTTTCCTAGGCGTATTCTTACTTACGGTAATTTCTGCTTCGATGGTTTACAGATTCAGAAAAACCGAACAATTGTCGCGACTTGATTATATAACTAAACATATTGTAGGAGCCATTGAGTCACGACTTGGATTTTATATTTCAACACTCATTCAGACTCGAAGCCTGTTTTACGCAAGCGTGAAAGTAGAGCGAAATGAGTTCTATGAGTTTATAAAGTATCTCGAGTTGGATACACGCTATCCCGGCAGCGTAGGAATCGGTTTCGTACCGCGAGTTCCAGTGGGAAATTTAAGTAAACATCTCAGCAGCTTTAGAAACGACGGGTTAAGAAATTATAATATCTGGCCAGCTGGCCAAAAATCAGAATACTTTCCTGTCGTTTATATAGAGCCCATGTCAGAAGAAAATAAAATGAAAATAGGTTATGATATGTCTATAGATCCAATTAGAGCCATCGCAATGGACAAAGCCCGGGATACCGGTCTGCCCGTCGCAACAAATCAGGTCGAATTAGTTGCCGAAGGCGATTCCGATCACAAAACCGGCTTTGTGATCTTTGTTCCGATTTATCGAAATAAAAGCAACCTAAAAACGATAGAATCCCGGCGTAAAGAACATCTCGGATTCATCTTTAGTTTGGTTCGGGTCAACGATTTTTTTTCACAAATTCTAAAAGAATTACCGGTTGAGTTCAGGCCCATCTCTATTGAGGTTTTTTCGGATCAGGAAAAAAACACTCCCTTTTTCGATTCAAACAATCCATCCTCAATTCAACACCTTGACCGCTTCAGTTCCGAAAAAAACCAGATGGAGTTGGAACTGCCAATCATCTTTACGGATAAATTCTGGACACTAATCGTTCATCATCAGGATGAGAGTAGTAAATATTTTCTGATTTTGGCCCCATTGCAAATCTTGCTGTTCGGTAACTTGTTCGGATTTTTAATCAGTTTCATGATTGTAACTATCCGACGAAACAACAAAGAACTGGAACGTGACCTTGACTTGCGTAAGCTTTCGGAAGAAGAAGTTCGCCGAGCGAAAAACCTAGCGGAAGAAGCAAATCAAATAAAGACTCGCTTTTTAGCAAATATGAGTCACGAGATCAGAACTCCGCTTGGAGTAATTTTGGGTTTTGCCGATCTTGCGATAGACCCTGAAATCAGCTCAGACGACCGCGAAAATTATATTTTGGCGATAAAGCGCAACAGCCTGCAACTTTCCAACATCGTGGGCGACATTTTAGATATTTCAAAAATTGAAGCAAAAAAATTAGTCATCGAGAATGTCAGGTTTTCGCTCAGAATATTTTTTGACGAACTTGTCGCTATGTTCGATCAAAACATGGGCGGCAAAAAAATAGAGCTCAAGATGTCACTTGATCCCGAGTTGCCGGCCTTCATACAATCAGACCCGACCCGGTTGAAACAAATTTTAGACAATTTAATGGGCAACTCAATTAAATTTTCGCTTGATAATGTAAAAATAGTTATTGATGTTAGGCCCGCAGCACCGATGGTACTTGCTAAAGAATTCAAATTAAAGTTTACCATCCAAGATACCGGAATCGGCATAACATCCGAGCAGCAAACTCATTTGTTTCAGCCATTTACCCAAGCCGACCCGTCCATCACCCGCCGGTTCGGGGGAACTGGCCTCGGGCTTGTACTTTCACGCGAAATTGCGGTAGCGCTGGGTGGAAATCTCGAACTGACCGAAAGTATTCAAGGCGTTGGAAGCACTTTCAGCTTTACGATTTCCGGAGGCCTCTTCGATGGTCAATTCATCTCGCCGGTGACCTCAAATGGCAAAGTGCTTCCATCAAAAAAACCAAGTACACAGAAATTCACCGGCAAAAAAATTCTGTTGGTCGAAGATTCTGACGACAACAGAGCCCTCATCGGACTTTACTTAAAAGCAGCCAATCTGAATTACGATATGGCGGAAAATGGTGCCGAAGGTATAAAAAAAGCCAATGCGACTGACTACGATCTGATTCTGATGGATATACAAATGCCGGTACTCGATGGCCTATCGGCAATGTCAGAATTACGAAAAGCCGGGTTTTCAAAGCCCATTATTGCACTGACAGCCCATGCCCTGACGGAAGAACGCAATCGGGCCCTCGCTGCCGGTTTCGACGACTACTTAACAAAGCCGATTTATCGAAATACATTGTACCTTTGCCTTGAACGATTTCTTAGTCTCGAAAAGGCACCTTTAGATGGGTTGGAAATACAGCGATAATCAAGGAAGCGTAAAAAGCAGATCCATATTGTAGTTCGGATTGTTCTGCTCTGCCTTTAAATCATAAAGCTGTATCAATGAAAGCTCCGTTTTTTCATTCAGAATTGTTTTTATCAAATAATAAAGTGCGACTTCAGTAGTGCCGGTTGCAATTTGTTTTTCAAGTACATCGCGCGCGTCGCTGATCTTACTTTGCTTAATATAACTTTTTGCAAGCAAGAGATCGCCGCGCAAATTTCTTCTATTCTGCTGGTCAAGCAAAACCGTCTTAATACACTCTTTGTAGTTTTCTGTAACGTAATACAAGCTAGCCAAATCCAGCAAGTGCCCATATAGATTTTCCTTGATCTCTTTTTTGTAAATATCAATTGATTCTTGCGCCAAAACATTAAAATCTTCAGACTTCTTTTGAAGTTTCAGAGAGAAAACCATGTTAAGCAAATAGATAGGCTCTTTTGAATCTGCAAAGGCCCGGGTAAGTAAAGCATAAGCTTCGACGTATTTTTTTTGCGCATTCAATGCCTGGGCTTTAACTAATTTTACATAGGCGCTGTTTGGAATAACTTTTAATGCCGCATCCGTTAGCCTAATCGCATCGGTGTAGTTACCTTTTTTAATCAGAAACACTGCAAATTGCCCACGTGTAAGTACAGCTTGCGCGTCTTCTCCGATATCCTCCAGTTCAAGCGCTTTACTAAAATAGTGAAAGGCCAAATCATCCAGACCCAGATGATTATAGACAAGAGCTTTTAATGTGGCGGTGCTGAGACTAGGGCTCTGATTCGCGAGTGCTATCGCGTCCGTGAACGCTTCATCAAAACGCCCAAGTGCTAAGAAAGTCAGGGCCCGTAAGTAAATAATATCTCCGCTGCTTTTGGTATTCAAATTGACTGAGTTCAATAATTCAAGGGCTTTACCAAATTCGTGGCGTGCAGAAAGCACTTTAACCAATGCCATAGTAGCTTGAGGGTTTTCTGAAACCAGGCTCAATGAGCTGATCGCAAGAGTTTCAGCCTCTGAGTAGAGCTCTGTCTGACCGGTTTTTTTTGCAGTACTTACATACACGTTAGCCAATTGGGCCTGTAACGAGCTCAACTCATTGGGATCTTTGCTTTCGGCCAGTCGTTTTTTCAAAGTCTCCGTTTCGCTGATTGATATTGTTGCCTCAAGAGGAGGAAATCGAAACTCTATTCTGTCGGCGTCTAAATTCCACTTTGAGTATGATTTTTTGTTTATTGAAACAAAAATAGTAGCGACTATCAAAATCAAAAAAAATAAACCGTAGATTATTTTCTGAAGTGTGATAGTTTTTTTCAATTCGAGCCTCGTTCCTAGATAGTTAGATTGATCTCTTGATGTCTTTTAAAAGTTGTTGAGTTGCCCATTTTACCGTTCCCGATATTTCCTGACCCGATAGGTTAAAACTGTCATTGATATCTTTCCAGATGTTGGCATTAATGAGACTGGCGATAAAAAATAGTTTTTTGAGCTCCTCATTGCTTGGGCTAATTTTAAGTTCCTCTGAAATTTTAGCAACTAAGAGCTCGTTAAACTTTTTGCGAAACTGCACGCGGGCGCTTTGTCCAAAGCTTGTGTAGAGGTAAGCTTTGAATAGTTTCTCGTACTGGTCAAAGACCTGATATGAATAGGCGGCATAATCGGAAAAATTCATTTTGTGCAGGTTATCGGAAACAGAAGTCAGATACTGAGCCAAATATCTGTCGATTTCTTCGTTCAGTGACTCTTTATCGCCAAAAATCCGAAAGAGGGTTCGCATCGAGGTTTTTGACTTCTTTGAAAGCACCTGTAGCGGAATATCAAGTCCGTTGTTTTCGACGAGCAATGTAACGTACATCTCAATTATTTTCTGACGATTTGCGTTCGACTTTTCGGACCGGCTGGTGTTATTATAATCGCGGATAACTTTGGTTTTTGCTTTTTTATTTACGCTTATTTTTTTCATAATTTAGGTTATTACCCTTTGTAAATTCATGGCAAGTCTATTCAGCAAGTCTGATGCATCTCTCAACGACCCAAAAAAATGCCGTTATTAAAATTAATCCACTTAATATTTTTCTGAGTATTATTGCATATTTCATTTCGCGAATCAGATAGATCAGAAGAGGTGTTAAAATTAAAATAACAGTTAACTGCCCTATTTCTATGCCGACGTTAAAGAGAAATAAAACTCTCAGAAATTCACTGAGACTGCTTGTCTTCAGATTTTCCAGAACATAGGAAAAGCCCAGGCCATGCAGCAAACCGAAAACTGTGGTCAGCCCCAATGAGTCCTGCTTTTTTCCAATTAGCCCTCGAGAGGATACATAGGCAATCGAAAGAGCAATCGCGGGCTCAATAAATGCCGCGGGAACAAAAATGAAATGAGCCATTGCCAGAGCAAGAGCAACTGAGTGCCCCAGGGTAAAACCTGAAACATTTAAAATTAGACTTCGCCACCCTGTGCTGATCAGAAGCAATGCAAATAAAAATAAAATGTGATCAATGCCATCGGCTATTTGAAATTTTCCGGCGACATTCGTCCACGAATTAACACTGGCCCCGATATGGTCGATGCCCAATTTAAAAAAATTTTCACTTTCCGCGCTAAACCGGCTTGATGGTCTTTTTCTGTCAACTTTGAATATTTTCTCATCACCGTTGGCTTTAAATTTACCGATAAGAACAAAACTGTCATCGAGATGTTCGAAAAAATTGAATTTAACTTCGTAAAGATTTTTTTTGTCAGTGCTTTCGCACCGAACCGAAAAACAACTACGAGCACTCCCTTCGAGCAAAGCCGCTGAAACGAAGTGGCTCGTGCATTTTTTTTCGTTCGCAGAAAAGTCAAAATAGACATTTTTTTTCAGAGAATCTTCATTCAATATTTCAACATTTAGTAGCTTTTTTAATGGGGTGGGGTGAATGCTCAGGCAGGCACTCAATTCAGCGGACTGACCTTTTTCAAGTTCAAAAAACACAACATCTAACGGATGAGCATAAGATTTCATAGACAGCAAAATAAGAAATAGGAAGAAAAATGATCGAAAGAGGTTTTTTAGCTTACTGTTCATAGAACTCTCTCCCGAAGAGAGAACGCACGGCCTTGCGACCACACGTTCTTGCTGATTGCGAAATTACTGTGGCGTGGCTAAGTAGGGAAACGCAGTTGGCAATGCTGAATGCGCCGTTGTATACCCGATGTTATCAGAAATCGTGTAGGGTTGAGTCGGGGTTCCGGAAGCGATGTAATTAAGAGTGATATCGATTACGTCGTCTTCAATCTTACGCCCGCCGCAAAGTAAAGGTCCGGTTCCTGATGCGTTCACACAGCTGATATAGCCCACGTTAGCATCAGAAGTAGACGGACCAACTCCCGGGTTAGCATTGGCAGTATCAATTCGCATGACGTCAGGCAAAAACTGCGCCGCCACTTCAGCACTCGTCGGCCCGCCGCCGATAAGTCCGGTTACTACATTGAGTACAGCAATCGCTTCTGCTCTGACTGGCGCAGCTGCGTCGCTCAAATCTGCAGTGGGTGGAATTGAATTGAAGGCATTCAGATAATCGTTCGTAATAATTAACCCTTCATTAATCGCAGGGCGCGCCAATCTTTCAATTTGCGTATAGCCTTCATTGAAATCAGAAACGTTATTAATTGGAGTCGCACTTACTGGGCTTTTGTTGCAGGCATTGAGTAAGACCAATGAACCCATAACACAAATCACAATCATTATTTTATTTTTCATTTTTTTCTCCTTAGTTTACTTGTGGGGTCGAAATTACGGCCCAAGTGTCAAAAACAGTTTCAGCCGATCGTTGCAAGAAACTGATCGGCACCCGAACCACGATTGAATTGACATTATAGTTGCTGGTAAAATCGCGCGGCGAAGCTGCAGGATATCCCGCTCCGGTGGCCCGAAATTTAAAAAATGCCGTCACATCAAAGAAAAACGGATCTTCTCTTAAACCTGCAAACACGTTCAGAACATCTGTTCCAACTGTAACCGCATTGTTAACCGGTGTTGCACTTAATGCTAAAGAAGTCGTTTTGATTGCTCCACCGGCATCTGCTAGGGTTTTCACTGTCGTCAGTCCATCTTTAATTATTGTCAATGTAACATTCTGCTGTTTTGTTGTTGCGTCGGGTGCAGAAAATTCAAATCGCATGATCACGTCGTTTTTTCCGGTAACAGCGCCGCCCTTATCGGTTCCAATTCTCGACACTCTAAAATCATATCGCCCCCTAGTTGAAAAGTAATATTGTGTTCGTGGCAACGAACGGGGGTTACTGTTCATAACGAAAACCAGGTGGCTACTGCTTCCGCCGGAGATCTGAGAACTCTCTTTAAACAGATAGAGATCCGTTAAGTTGAGTGATTGAGATTTCTGATCGCTCACTCCATCGTCGTGGTCTGAGGCTTTTACTGCGCCGGCGGTAGTGCAAATTGCAGCTGCCATCAGTAAAGCTTTTATATATGTTCGTTTCATTTTAAATACTCCTTTTGTATTTGGTGTCACAAGTTATGACACTAAATTGAAGCGCAAAAAATTGCAAGAAATTTAAAATAGAGGCCTGTTTTACGTAAATAAATTGTTTGATTTTGATACATTCGAAAAAAGAATTACGAGCTTAACTTACTGTTTTATCTGGGAATTATACCGAAGACGGATCATGTTAAAAAAACAAAATAGAGTTTTAGAAGAAATGTGAAAAAAATTTACGGAGGCGACTCAAACCCGACAGCGTTGCCAAAAGGATCTTGAATTTGAACTAGAGTTCTTTGAATTTTATCAACTCTAAGTGGGCCACGATAAATCCGACCGTCTAATTTTTTTACTTATTATATCAAGGTTTCTAAAACATCTACCAACCAGTAACCCACCGAACCACCCGTTGATTGAGGTAATTTCGAATACCAATCTCTGCAGTTTTCAACGTTCATAACTGAGATTCTAATTGTTGCAAAAGATTTTATTCAAAAGCTCATCTATTTACTCTTACTTCCTTAGGCCTTAAACCATCATCGCGCACTCCAACCTAGGCTCTGCAAAAAGTGGCTTTCTGTCAACACTCAAACGACCTCAGCCTCGAATGAACAACAAACTTAAGTAGCTCGATGAAAATTATTACTACCTCAGCCACCTAGAGTAGACTATTCTAATTGGCATCTACTGGAGCTTTGCAATATGAAAAAAAATCTAAATTCGAAAGACTTCTGGATTAACTTTGCAAGAATGAGCTGGGAAAAAAAACCACTTTTAGTTAAAGACTTTGCCTCTCCATTGCGCGAAATCGGTGAAGATCAGATTTTTTCTATGCTCGTCAGTTTCAGCAATCAATGCAGAAAAACGAATTGCGCAGATGGAATTAAATTTTACGCCAGCGGACAGCGCTTGCATGAAGACGAAGTTTTACAGTTGCTCCCGCTTAAAAGCGATCGTAATCTGAAAAATTATCACAAGCGAATGGCCGAAATGTTTGCAGACTACTGCTTAGTTTGCGATGAGCTTTTGCAAGTTAGCCAGCCAAATCGAGAAAAGCTGAAAAGTTTTAATGAGAAACTTTTTTCACATGTTGGGTTCCCGAATCGCTTCGTAGAAATTGGGCTCTACCTGGGAAATTATCGCAAAACTCCATTCGGAGTTCACGTTGATGGCTGCGGCGTTTTCAGCTTTCCGATTGTTGGCCGAAAAGTATTCAGACTTTGGGCTCCTGAGTTCGGAAAAAAAAATCCAGCTCTCGACAGATCGCATGAATATGCCCAATTTAAAAAATTTTCTAAAACTCTGACCGCTCAACCCGGAGACATGACCTACTGGCCATCTACAGCTTGGCATATCGCCGAATCCAGCGGCTCCTTCAGCGCAACCTGGAGTCTCGGGGTTTGGGTGGATCTCACCCATCAACAAAAATTAGAGACCTCGCTAAAACCACTTCTAAAAACAAAGTTCGGGTCCTTTGGAGCGCAAACAACGTTCGAACATTCAGTTACGGATATAAGTGGAAATTTACGACAACTTCCAAAAATTTACCTAAATTCGATTTTAACGTTAAAGAGATTGTCGGCTAACGAATTGCACGATGCATGCATGAGAAGTTGGATCGTTCTCAGTTCTGCGGGAGGATTTAAAACCCCACCCCTTATTGAAAAGAAAAGACTTTTGACTTTTCACAGCCAGCTGCAAATTGAAGATTCAGATAAAATACAATGGTGTCGTTTAAAATCGGAGGCAAAAAGCCTCTACGCATTTCGAGGAACATTAGCAGAAGGCCGCCTTTCACCCGAACTCTTAAAGTTGATAAAGACGCTGAACTTGAAAAAGACTTGTAAAGTTAATGAGTTCTTAAAAGGGGCTGCAAAAAAACAAGATTTACAAACACTTCAGATTCTTTGCGATGCGGGCGCTTTCGGTTGAGTATAAAACACTGTCAAACTGCCGTTTTCAACAGAACTGGCTCCCTATGTCGAAATGTCGAGATTGCAAAACCTCGGTTCAGAGAGTAAAAATTGACTATGGATGAGCTTGAAATTTTACACGAAATTAAACAAAGACTAAAATGGGAACTCTTGCTGAAAAGCACGACGGCATCCCCGGCGGTTGCGCTCATCGCATTTGGGGTCAGTTACTTTCGATTCGGAATAACTCAGTATGCCGATTTAGTATCAGCTCTAATGGTACTTTGTGGACTGAACACTGTAGTAAGATTCTTTATAGGAAAATGGACGATTCAGAAAAAATTTGAAAAAAAAACTGGGTTGCGACTGGTTTTCTATTCTTTAGCTTTAAACGTTGCGCTTTGGACAGCCACATTTTTAATTGTGTTTTTGCAGATAGAGCCCACAGGTATTCCTTTTTCCACTGCGTTTATGGTTAGTGTGTCGTTAATGACGGCAAGTGTACTGACGCTGTCCTATTCGCCGACCATGGCAATTTGTTTTCAACTCGGATTGCTCAGCGGCAATATTATCTCTTTTGGGCGCGAATACTTTCTTCATTCAAATGGGGATTATTTTTTCATGTTTTTGGCTATGATCATTCTGGCCTTTTATTACGTTCGTCAGACTCGCGATTTTTACCGCCAGCTTTTTGATAAGTATCGATATGAAGTCGAGTTAGAAATATCATTACAAAAATTGCAGGCTTCAAATAAAAAAGTACTTGAAGAAACGGCACGTGCCGAAAACTCCTCAAGACTGGCTGCATTGGGCGACATGGCCGGAGGAATGGCCCATGAAATCAACACGCCGCTGGCGATAATTCAACTTCGCACGGAAGAGATATTCGCGCTGGTAGAACCAAAGACAGCGTTTGCTGAGGATATTAAATCTAAGCTCAACAGCGTGGTAACGGCTGCGAATCGGATTAATCGCATTATAAAATCTTTGCTGCAGATTTCACGAAAAGCAGAAGGTCCTGATTTTTTTGAGGATATCAAGGTTAAAAACTTACTCGATGATGTTTTGAATCTTTATCAGGAAAAATTATTACTTGCAGGTATAGCTCTTGAAATTGAGCCTATCCCTGATGTTGCAGTTAAAACGAAGCAGGCACTTGTTTCGCAGGTGTTACTCAATCTTTTGAGTAATGCCTTTGATCAGATCAGTGAGCAAAATGATCAGCGTAAATATCTGAAAATATTTTTCAGAGTGAATGAAGAAAAACTGACAATTTGTATTGAAAATTCAGGTCAGGGGATTTCAGAAGTTGCTAAAGATAAAATATTTCAGCCCTTTTTTACATCCAAAGCAGTCGGAAAAGGCACCGGATTAGGCCTGAGCGTCTGCAAGGGAATCATTGAGTCGTTGAAGGAGCGAATCTGGCTTGATAGAAATCTACCAAATACAACATTCTGCTTTACGTTGCCGATTGCAATCCCAACGAACAATTAACTTCGTCAACCAACAAGATTTGACTAAAAGGTTTTAAAAATACTTTAGTTGCACCTTTACTGATGAATTCGCTTTCAGAAATATCGGAATAGCCTGTTACAATAAATACAATCGGTACCTTCGGATCACGAGTCCGAATTTTTTCGAGTAAAAATAATCCATCACCATTAGGCATTCGTATATCGGTAACAACAACGTCAATGCTGGTGGAATTAACAATTTCAAGCGCATTCAACCCGCAATCTGCAGTTAGGGTTTTATATCCGACTCTTAAAAAAATGGCTGAAATGAGCTCTCTAATATCAGGGTCGTCGTCTACAACTAAAATGGTGTAATTTTTGAAATCCGGCATTCAATTTATGATCGAATTGCGAAGGGAACTAGTCAATACATCACTGGCGCCAGAGCTTTATTGTTCAGATTTTGGACATCTTAATACCCTGTGGGAGTAATTGAAGCAACGGGTGGGTTACTTTGAATAGCCTTGGTGATCGTTCAAAACTATCGTCCCATTGTTGTACTACTCTCAGTGCGCTAAGAAATGCGAAGTTCACTGAATAACAGAATTGAGCGTCTTCAAAAGCGGCTTGGTACTTGGCACCATGTCCTGATTGAAGTACCACCAAAAATAGCCGCCAACAAAGCGCGGATGATCAACCTTAACCCGGTAATAGCGCTGAATGTATGCCGACTTCTTATTAGAATGTTTGGTTCCGACTTCTCCGAATCCCAATTTAGAATTAGGAAACATTTTTCCTAATTTTTTGAAAACCTGGTTCCAGTCAGGCTGCAATCCATTACAGTCATCTTCGTAATAGCTGATCCAAACATAGTCCAGACCTTCTTTCATAGATGCAGGAATATTTTTTTCGGACCAGGTAAACATTTCGTTCGCTTTGTTCTCCCAGCATCCTTCATTATAATAAAGAGTAAGTGCCGTAGTTTTTTTGCTTCCTTTGACTAAATCATAGGCCGACTTCATTTTGGCAGCGACCGCTTCCGTATCGCCCAACCATTCACCGTTTATTTCGTTGCCGATCTCCCAAATATCAACTTTGTCTTTCATGACGTCCAGGTATTCACTCGTTCGCGCCGCATAAGCCTTGGCACTGTAATTTTTCACCTCGTATGAATCAAGAATTTCTCCCATGACATCGCTAACCTGATGAATTCTAGAAACCGCATCAACATAATCATCTGCCGGCTGGCCTTCATCAAACACAATTCGGGCCGTAGGTTTCACCGACAGACTTTTCAACGATTTAATTATTTCAGATAGATTATCAATTGAGTCAATTGTAACTCCGATCATTTTACCGGGTTTCTTCACATGACTCTTTTTTTTTGATTCGACAGCGGCCATTGAGAAACTTCCTGCAATTAAAATAAGAAGAAGTTTTGTTATCATGTCACTGTAAATATCAAATTTGAGTTTGCAATTCAATGAATATTAACGGGTCAGTAATGTACATTCTACATAATAAATATCTCGCTATGGATTGGCCCAGCATGTTCGAGTGGGCCAATAAAAAGATTTTCGGAATTTTTGAGACTGAGTATTGTAGACTTCATATCTTGCAAAGGGCGCAATGGTGGCATCATGACTCAATGTAAAAACATAAGCTGTTTGCACAAACCATCCGTAGAATTCAGATGCAACTAACGCCATGTTTTGGCATTTGCAATGTTGTAAGCCTGAATAATCCGGCCTTCACTAATCCGCTGAAGGCCGGATTAGCCGATAAAAAATCAAATATTTGCTCTCCCTAAGTCCTGTTTTATTGCATTTTTTAAAGGATATAATTTTTAAAAATTCAAAAACAAACTAAACTCATCTCTATGGAACTGTCGATTACTTTGGCCGCCAATTAT
This sequence comes from Pseudobdellovibrio sp., assembly GCA_043769795.1. GTDB lineage: Bacteria > Bdellovibrionota > Bdellovibrionia > Bdellovibrionales > Bdellovibrionaceae > Pseudobdellovibrio. Next base: position 12,639 of record JAYVIY010000461.1, read on the forward strand.
GAGATAAATAATTTCACCGAACTCTTAGAGCAAGTTTGTACTTTTGTTCAACAGGAGATTCAATCCCCTTCACTGCCGGCGCTTCCGATTTTTACGTTTTGGATGGAGAACGGTAATCATTTCACTGGCGTTCCACTTAGAATTTTAGGCAAAGATGCGAATAAATTTGTTACGCTGATCAGCTCTGACCCCATTGAAAGACCGATTTCAACTTCTATTATTCCCTTCTCTAAAATTCAAAGTATTCAGATTGATAAGTCAGAGTCTATTCAGCAGATTTTACTAAAGGGCGAAAGAAAAGCCGCCAGCAGTCTGAAACTGGTCACTCTGGCAAGAATTCGTAATAGTTTTGAATCAAAATGGCAGGCGATTGCTAAGGCACATGGTTTACTTCCGTATGTTTACTTTAACTGGGACGAAGTTGGTAATACGGATTTTGAAAAGCAGAATTTAGTTACCATTTCACATGCACTCTTAAAGGCTATCGACACTGTCGTAAGAATCGAATCGAAAAAAGTTGCTTTCAATAAACTCAATACCTTACAGATTTCAAACTCACCCGTAAAAGAGGTGCAGGCTGAACTTATCGGCGCATTTCTGTCGATTAAGGCCAATTTTTTACGGGCGCCGCCATTAGGTATCGAGAACGAACTTATTGTCTTACTGAAGGATACGCTCATCTAATTTCGTGCAAATAAATCCCGGGCGGCCTGATCTGAACGTTCAGCGGGGCATTCTGGCTGGCCAATAAAATTTTTTTGTTTTCTTTACCAAGTATTAAATAGAATTCATTTACAACTCAACAAAAGGAGATTGTTTATGAAGGTAATTTTAGTTCTTGCAGCACTGTGTATCTTAAGTTCATGTCAGAAAAATTCGGATGTCAAAGCCACGGCAATTCCGACCGATCAACTTCAGGGCGCACCACCTGCTCCCGTACCAGAACAAGCAGCACCACCAGTGCCTGAACCAGTTGTTCCGCCGGCAGCAGTACTGCCTACTTTGAGTTTTGGTTTTGATGAGTATGTCCACTCGGGTGATCAGGAAATTAATATGGAACTTGTGTTGAGTAAGGCTTCGGATGTTCCGGTTACAGTTGACGTCGAGCTTGTCGATGGTACAGCGATTTATTTGCGGGACTACTCCGGGTTTTTAAGTGGCGGAGATCCGAAAAAGCAAATCGTGGTCATTCCTCCGAACCAGACCAAAATGAATCTTCCTCTAATTTGGATTGAACAGAGTGCAACTTGCGGAACAACTTTTACCGCGCGCCTTTCGGGAGCTCAACAGGCGATAGTCTCAGGAGATTCAACCAAGGTTGTTATTAATTGTAATTAAATTATTCTGCGACCCATTTTTTGAATATACTAGACGCAACTACTTTAAATTTGTCGCGGGTGATAGATCAGTCGGCACTCCATACGCCTCCGCCCGCAACAATAAATACTTTTTCAAAACCTTTGCGAACGAGCATTGCGTATGTATCTGAGTTGTCGATTCGGATGTCGATTAAAAGGTTTGATAACCCGCTCGTTGACTCTAAGCTGAGCGTTACACATTGCAGAGCTCGAAGCACCAATAAGAACACCTACGGCGGACAGCATGTGGTTTTCCACCAGATGCAGCGATCCCAACCAGGATCTACAGCGAGCCAACCCGGACAATCGAAGCATGAAGGGTCGCCAACTGTCCAGTAACCACCATCGCATCCTTGGTAACTTTGAGTCCACCCTGGGCCAATGCCTGAGCAAAAATTCGGCGGCTGTTTGTAAGTATAATTTATATACGCGGCACAAGACGGAGGCGGTATAGCTTTAGCACACGAAATGTTTGAGCCGCCGCCCGTACCCAGGCAATCCCATTCATAAAAGGTGGATGTATCTGGAGTATCGCTGAAAATCCCGGTAATACATTGATCGGCATTTACACCACAACTACCATTGACAGGTACGATGGCCAGTGTGCAATTTGCGTCCGTACCGGTACCGCTGCCAAGGCAACGCCAGTTATAAAATCCGCCCCCATCGGCAGTGTCTTGCAAAGTTCCCGCGGTACAGGAATTGTTTGTGCCACCGCAAACACCGTTAATGTTTGTTGCACAAGCCGCTATATTGCACGCTTGGGTTGTACCGTTTGCGATGGCGCAGGCCGCACCCCAGGCATTTGCAGGAACAGTATGTGAATAAGCTTGTGTCCCGCCGCCACAAGGCACGGAACAGGCTTCCCATACTCCAGCGCAATTTTGCACGCAGCTCGCAAAAGTGAAACTTCCGGATAAACTGGCTACATTATTATATGTTGTACATAATCGAGTTTGCTCAATACAGCGCTCTCCAACGGGCACCGATGCCGACTGATAAAAGGGATAGCTGCCACCGTGATTAACGGTAACACCTCCAACAGTACAACTTACTACACTCAAATCAACGAGCGATTGCACGGTTTTCGTTGCTGTCGCATCATAATAACCCGGAGGTGCGCTAAGACTTGTAATAAAAGATGCCCTGTACCGATTTCCGGGGGCGGGATTGTAAATCATTTTTGCCGTGATCGTAAGATTCACGCCGATCGTGCTGCTCGCTCGATCGAGGTACCAGTAGACAATATATCCTATCGGGCAAGTATCGTTGCCCTGGCCAGATGCAGAAAAACCGGTGCAGGCGCCGCCCTTTTCGTCGAATCCCGCGCTGCTGCTGCTGCGGCCATTGTGAGTAAATGCGGTTCCTACGAGGGTGATTTCTTCAAGGTCCGTTCTGTAGCCAGTTGCTACGTACGTTGAAGAGCAGACCGCTTGATCGCGAAGGCATTGCATTCCGGCATTAATTGCAGCACTTCGCGTAGCAACAAATGTACTTTCCTGATTGAGCGCGTATTGAAATTGATTTTTGCGCTCAAGAAGTCGCTGCAAGAGCCTGCCTTTCTCATAATTGCGGTACATATTGGTGATTACAGTTGCGATAAAAATCGAAACGATTGACGCCAGGCCCACATAAATAATGAGTTCGAGTATGCTTTGGCCGACGCGCCGGTTAGAGGTAAATCTCATTCCGTAGTTTCAGCGAAAAACGCATTTGAATAAACTAACTCTGAAATATTCGGAAACATAGTGACTCATGGTGACTCAGAATATCCCGTTAGGCCACAAATTAATGCTTGGGCCGCCGAAAATTTTTTCAGTTATTCCATTTTCGACTGCATGCCTTG
>JAYVIY010000462.1:0-15794 GCA_043769795.1 Pseudobdellovibrio sp.
TGATTGATCACATTTGCGCCCATCGCATCGCAGGGATTCATGTAAATATGAATGACGGCCATATTAAGTCCGTCTTCGCGCAGAAGTTTTCTGATCTTGAGATCGGTCACGCCGCCTCCGCGTGCTTTTATTCCAAACGCGACTTCGCGATTCGCGAGCTCAATCAGATAATTTTTCTGCTGCAGAATCTGTTTTTCAAAAATTTCGAAATTTTTAACTTTGGCGAACTGAATCTGTCCGATGATATCGAGCCCCAGAGTTTCAGTTCTAATGCTACCGTTTTCACGCACCCATTTCGCCGTCTTGCTGGCCGCTGCAATGATGGAGGTTTCTTCTACGGCCATAGGAATTATATAATCTTTGTTGTCGATATTGAAGTTAGTCGCTACACCGAGTGGCAATTGAAAATAACCTATAACGTTTTCTACAAATTTTTCTGCGAGATCGATATTCTGAATGCCACCGCTTTTAAAATAGCTCAAGTCCTGCTCAGTGAGAACGTCGGCTTCTTTGAGTAAGTTGAGCCTTTCGCTGTAGCTAAATTTGGAAAATCCCTTGAAAATTTCAGACAATTTTTTTTTAAAACCCTGGTTAATTTTTTGGGCCATACCATACCTTCTTATGAAGAAAATCTTCGCATTTTTTTATACCTGAGCAAAACATGGCCACCTTTAACTGGTAATCGAAACTGGCCATCAGTTTTGAAGTCAGTTCTTCGCTTTCAACTGCGCACTTCATTAATGGCTGCGCAATCCCCACTGCCCGAGCGCCCATGGCTAAACATTTGGCTGAGTCTACACCATTTCTCACGCCACCAGAAGCCCATATTTGATGAAAAAGATTCTCATCCTGTAAGTCTAATAAACAATCAATAGTTGATGAACCCCAATCGGAAAATGCATCGGCAGAATTGTATATAATACTTTCAGGCTCTTGCCTTAATGCCTCGATCTGACCCCAATGGGTTCCGCCGTTTCCGGAAACGTCTACAATCTTAACTCCGATCTGAAACAACTTTTGACTGAGCTCTTTGTTTATTCCGAATCCCACTTCCTTCACGAGAATCGGAACCGGGCTGTCTTTAACTATTTTTTCAATCGCCTTTAAAGCACCGGCAAAATTAACCTCAGGATTATTCTGAAATAGCTCCTGAAGCGGATTTAAATGAACAAACAAACCGATGGCCTCGAGGTTTTCTACCAGGTTGATAATTTTCTCAGTGCTGTTGCTTAAAAGCTCCAGTATGCCGATATTTGAAATGAGTTTAATACCTGCAACCTCAGCTTTTATTTTTTTCCATTCCTGGGCAGCAGATGAATCTTCAAGTTCTCGCCTTTGCGAACCTACTGCCATTAACCAATTGTTCTGTTTCGCAGCTTTTGCCAAATTAAGATTGATAGTGAAACTTTTATCATGTCCCGCCGTCATCGAAGACACAAAATGCGGAGAGGAAAATTCAAAGCCTAAAAGTTTCACTTGCAAAGATACATCGCTAAAATTAAATTCAGGCAAGGCTTGGTGTCGCAGTTTAATTTTTGAGAATCCTGAGTCAACTAAGGCCTGAGTTTGGCCATTAAGTGCCAGCCTTATATGATCTTCTTTTCGTTTTTCAAAGCTTTTGAAATTTGTTTTCATCAAGCGTAGTCCTATTGATTTCAAATAAAAAAAGCGAGCCTTGTGAGCCCGCTTTCAAAATGATTTACTTTATTCAGACCAAAACTACTGTTTAATAGCGTGCTGGCATAAAGATGAAAACGCGGCTGTATCGGTAATTGCCAAATCAGCCAGAACTTTTCTATCCAGCTCAATGCCGGCTTTAATTAAGCCGCCGATTAAGCGTGAGTAAGTCGTTCCGTTCATTCTTGCTGCAGCGTTAATTCTTTGTGTCCACAACGCACGGAAAGCTCTCTTCTTCATCTTTCTGTGTTTGTAAGCGAACACCATCGCACGGTCATTTTTTTCAACCGCATGAGTGTATGATCGCGAACCTGCTGAGTAGTAACCTTTTGCTCTTTTTAATACTTTTTTGTGGCGACGACGATTAGTCATCCCCGATTTTACACGTGCCATCGTTTACTCCTCAAAAGCCGAATTGGCGCTTCACTTGAAGCATGTTAGCATCGTCGACATATATAACCTGTCCGAGATGACGTTTAGTTTTAGAACTCATGTGAGAATTCAAGTGTCGCATTTTCGTTTGTTTGCGTTTCACTTTTCCGCTTTTAAGAACGCGCATGCGTTTCTTTGCACCAGAGTGCGTTTTCATAGTTACCTTCCTCCGATAGGGCGAGTGTTCAAAATGAACAACTTCTTATTGGCACATCTATCAGCCTTAATTTTGAGTCTTTTAGAAATAGGTGTTTTTCCGTTAAAAGGCAAGTCTTTTAAGGGGTTTAGACTTGCTTTAAATATCCGCAGACTTTGACCAGGCTAACTCCTTGAAAAAATTGAAGAATTTCTAATGCTTCTACTTGAGATAGGGCGAACAAGACCCTTTTTCTTAGTTGCAAGAGAACTGAAACGGATTACATTTTAAGAATGTATATTTATTTCATAGTCATTCTTAGTTGTCTTGTTCTCGTGGGATGTACTGAGAAAGTAAAAGAAAACTTCCTTGCAGAGGTCAAATTTGACCAAAATGAAGTCACTATCAAAAACTTTGAAAATGATAAGGAATCTAAAGTTAGTAACTATCTGTTTAATCTCTCCAATGAAAAAGAAAAGCTCAAAATTAATAAAAAAACCCTGAAACTTTCAGATGCCAAAAGAATAGTTGAGCAGAAGACAAACGAAATAAAAATGCTTTTTGCCCCACAACAGGTTCCCTATTTTGGGCAAATCTCAAAAGATATCACCTGTACAAATGGCGTAAATGTTGATCTAAAACCTATCGAGAACGATCTTGAGCTATCTCAACAAATGAACTTAGCTGCAACTGAATATCTTATCTATGGCACCTGCATGGCTGACCAGGAAATTTACAAGAGTCAGTTTCTTTTGCTCTATTGTAAAAAATCTGAAACTCTTTATGAGTTTAAATATTACTACGACCGCACTTCACCCTTCCGAAAGAAAATTGCGTCCTGTGAATAGGGGAAATTAGCCATTGAAAAAACTAAATTGGGTGCTCGGCCCTTTGCTGATACTCCTCTTTGTCTACGGATATAGGTCCTTCACTGGAGGTTTTGAAAACTTCAGTTTTTTCACTGCCGATTGCACAATCTTTTCAAGAAGTGGCACTGTTCTGTACTACTCACGCGGACAACTCTGTGATTTTTCGAACGATGGAAAGGTGATTTCATCGGATCCTCTAGCTAACAAACTGCAGTTGACTGATAAAGACGAAACTGTTCTTTGGGCCTCGCATGAAAATGTTCATCACGATTTAAAGTTCAGTAATGATCAAAATTCAATACTTTTGATTTCTTCGGAAATCATCGACTATGACGGTCAAAGTGTAAGGAGCGACTGTTTTTCAAAGCGAAATCTAAAAAATACGATTCTTGCACAGTGGTGTCTCAGTCAGAATTTGAAAGTTATCCAAAGATTGGGCTTTACAATTCGAACTCAGCGAGCCGACCAGTTTGCTATTACAGATCTGACCAATGCCGAATACGAGATATCTCATGCCAATACGATTTATGAAATAAAGAAAAATCGATTATCTGAAAAAAATGAAGCATTTAAAGAGGGTAATTTTTTAGTCGATCTACATGGTCCCATTTTCGCATTGTTGATACTCGACCAAAACATGAAGCGGGTCTTATGGGCGAAAAATCTCGGACGTCAAAAATACGGAATTGATTACCTTAGTTTTGAGGCTCACGACAGTCAGGTTACAGAAGACGGAAAGATTTTAAGTTATATCAACATTCATAAAACTTTCAACTTGTCGATTTTTGCAAATTCGGTTGAGCGTTTCAATATTCCAACTGCTGAATATGGCTGGGGCTCAAGTCTAGTCAAATTTGATCCCTATTTAGAAAGCGTCGACTGGATCTATCAGGCTTCCCCGAAATTTAAATTTCGGTCCAGAATTTTAGGTTCAGTTACCGAATTAAAGAATGGAAATTTTTTATTTTCTGACATCTCTGAAAAAGTTCCATCGATTTATGAAGTGAACCGCGATCGCCGGGTGATCTGGAGGTTTGCTTTGCCGTTTAACAGCAGTGGCAAAATCCGAAAAACAAAACCGCTCTATCAAGTCGATTTTTTAAAAGCTCGCGGTTTAATCCCGTGAAATTACTTATTGATTGAGAATACTTGAAGGACACTTAAATACGGTTGCCAGAAAAACTATTTTTTTGGCTTCGTCGGAATTTTTTTCTGCATAGTCCGACTTAACAGCTGTTGTAGAATCTGTCGCCGTTTTGTTACCCGGCTTCATTGCTAGTGGATTAGAACCAGGCAAAGTATTTGAGTTTTTACCCTTTAGAAATACCAAGATATTTCCACCCAGAGAATGGGCCTTGTTTCTGAGATCCACTCGGGTTGCAAGGTCCATTTCGGTTTCTAAGGTACCGACCGTTTTGTCATCTTGTACGCTGGAAACCTCGCCGACGTAAAGACAACCCTTTGGCTCAGATTCAAAAACCCGGACTCGTTCAGCACCGGGCGTAACCTCAAGAGTTCGACACGAAAATAACAGTAAAGATGTTGCTAAAATGGCCGTAGACGTAACAACTTTTTTAGTCGTTATCATTATCTATTTCTTCTTTCATCGGCTCTAATACTTCGTCTTTTTTATTCGGATGAAGTTTCAGGTATTCTTTAACTTTCACAGGATCAGGCGCAAGCATTGTAAACATATTCTTACCCTCTTGCTTGGGCGGGGCCTCAACAATTGCCAGATCTTTTACATAATCAATTGCCTTGTTAACAACAGCGAGCCCTGTTTCTTGATGGGCCATTTCTCGTCCCATAAATCTCAGGTTTACTTTAACTTTATCACCTTCGAGCAGAAATCTGCGGGCGTGTTTCATTTTTGTTTCAAAATCGTGAAGATCCGTACGTGGTCGCATCTGAATTTCTTTGATAGTGACAACGACCTGATTTTTACGGGAAGCGGCGGCTTTCTTTTTTTCTTCGTATTTGTACTTGCCGTAATCCATGATCTTACATGTAGGTGGCTGAGCATTCGGAGCAATTTCAAGTAAGTCCAGTCCACGATCTTCTGCAATTCTCAGAGCCTCAGGAACAGTCATAACCCCCAGCATTTTGCCTTCGTCATCAATCAGTCGAACCTGTTGGGCCCGAATATCGCGATTGACTCTGAGCCCGTCTTTTTCGCGTTTTTTATCTCGATCAAATTTTCCCGGCGGCTTTGGTGGTCTTGGTACGAACGTAGTAATAGCTTACCCCTTTGTTAGGTTAATGATGCTTCAGACTGAGTGATTTCGGCCTGAAGCTTTCTTTCTTTAATATTATTTAAAATCATACTCTGCGCGTCGGACCAAGCAAGATTGTTATGCATTGCACCCGAGCTGAGTCTCACTGAAACAGTTTTTTGCTCAGCTTCTTTATCGCCGATAATAATCATGAATGGTGTTTTCTTAAGTTGAGCTTCCCGAATTTTGTAATTTAATTTTTCACTGCGTCGATCGAACTCGACCCTAATCGTTTGTGCTCTTAAATCGCGTTCGATCTGTTCACAAAATTCGTTAACCCGATCAGTTACATTCAGAATAACAACCTGGCTAGGCGCCAACCAAGGCGGTAAATGGCCTGCCGTATGTTCAAGATAGACACTGATGAAGCGTTCCAGCGAACCAAGCACTGCTCGATGAAGCATGACTGGCCTGTGTTCCTTATTGTCTTCACCGGTAAATTTAAGGTCGAAGGCTTCGGGTAAATTAAAATCAACCTGAATGGTACCTGTCTGCCAAGATCTTCCGATGGCATCAACAAAATGCATTTCAAGTTTAGGGCCGTAGAAGGCGCCTTCATTCGGTAGTATTTCAAATGGCACGTTCAGGTCGGTCAAAGCGTCGGCCAGGGCTTGTTCAGACCTATCCCACACTTCATCACTTCCCATTCGGTTCTCGGGACGAGTGGCAAGCTTTACTTTATAATTAGGCATACCCAGCGTCTGGTATATTTTATTTAACATTTCCATGAACTTAGAAATCTCAGTTTTAATTTGCTCAATCGCACAGAAAATATGGGCATCATCCTGACAGAACGTTCGCACCCTTGATAGGCCATGCAATGAACCTGATTTTTCATAACGATGCAAGCGACCGAAATCAGCTAGGCGCAGCGGAAGTTCACGATAGGAATGCTTTTCGGCCCCGAACATCAAGCAGTGCGAAGGACAGTTCATCGGCTTCAAAGCATTTTCACGTTCGTCCTGTGTAGTGAAGTACATATTATCTTTGTAGTTCTGATAATGACCGGAAGTATGAAACAACTGCACATCAAAAACCTGTGGAGTTATCACTTCACTGTAACCATATTCAAAGTAAAGTTCGCGAAGAAATTGAATCAATTGGTTATAAACTATAGTTCCGCGCCCGGTAAAAAAGGGCGAGGCCGGAGCCGCTTCATGAAACATGAAAAGACCCAATTCTTTTCCGAGCTTTCGATGATCACGTTTTTTCGCTTCTTCTAACAATAACAAGTGCTGTTCAAGATCTTTTTTGTCTAGAAAAGCTGTTGCATAAATTCTCTGGAGCATCGGATTTTTTTCATCGCCACGCCAGTAAGCGCCGGCAACCGACATCAACTTCACCGCTTTAATCTGACCTGTCGATTGGACATGCGGTCCACGACAGAGATCGAACCATTCACCTTGATGGTAAATTCCTACTTCGGTTTCGCCTTTTTCGGCTAAACCCTGTATCAGTTCAACTTTAAATCTTTCATTCATCGATTTAAAAACATCAATAGCTTTTGAAATCGGCCAATTTTCGCGAGTAATCGGAAGATCTTTTTTCTGAAGTTCTTCCATCTTTTTTTCGATTTTTTCAAAATGCTCTTCAGTAAAATTAAAACTTGAATCAAAGTCGTAATAAAATCCGTTTTCAATGACCGGACCAATTGTAACTTTAACTTCCGGCCAAATTTCCTGCACCGCTTGCGCCATTAAGTGAGCGGCCGAGTGCCTCACGACTTCGAGTGCTTCCGGAGATTTGGTTGTGATCAACTGAAGTTTGGTGCCGCTTTTTAGTGGTATTCTAAAATCGACCACATCACTTGCACCATTGATCTTTGCACCCAAAGTATCTTTAGCTAAGCGCGAACCGATTGAAGCCGCAACTTCCAGAGCTGTGGGTTCATGATCAAATAGACGTACGGAGTTATCAGGTAAAATGATTTGAATTTCAGGCATATTTTTATGAGATCGACATTAAAATGTCAGGGTGGTTGTATACATTAATTTTATAATCTCAAATATGTGCCTCTTTTTCAAGAGGCAATTGTTTAATAAGTAACGTGATGCTTAACAGACTCATGCATACGAGGGTCATTTATGGGAACAAGGTTGTTTTTGGTCATAAACTTGACCATTGTCATAAGAAATAGACCGGCAAAGCCAAGGAACATGCCCACTTCCCAGAAACCGAATTTTGGAACGCCTTCGTTAAAGTTTGGGTACACCAGCCAATAAAGATCAAGATACTGCATCACAAGCACAAGGACCGCGATGGGCACCAAAATGGAGTTCGTTCGTTTCGAACTTCTAGGTAAAAGCACCAAAAATGGTACTATAAATCTAAAAATAAGAAGCCCGAAAGATAAAGGCATCCAACCATTTAAAGATCGAATGATGTAGAATTCAGTCTCTTCAGGAATATTTGCGTACCAGATCAACATAAACTGAGAGAATGCGATATAGGCCCAGAAAACAGTGAATCCCTTTAAAAACTTACCGATATCGTGCTGATGCTCTTCTGTGACATAGCCTGAAATCCAAGGCGAGTTCTTCATGAGTACAATCACTAATGCCAAAAAGGCCATTGTTGACTGAATGGCACCGGCAAAACAATAAATCCCGTAAATAGTAGAATACCAAGTCGGCAAAAGAGACATCATCATATCTATTGAAAACAGTGTGAAGAAAATGGCGAAGAAAGCGATGTAACCAATCGAATATTTTACGTTTTTAAACGTTAACTCGTGAGAACCCGTCTGGTCTTGCTTTAACGAATTACCGACAATAAGTTTTGCAAAAAACAAGCTGCCTGCTCCGAAAATAATTAGACGAGTAATAACAAACCAAGGTGCCAAGTAAATTTGTTTACTATGAGCGAGACCCTTCATTGTTTCAGGAACACCCCATTGGTAAAGATATTTAAATCCGAGAATCAAAACTAAGCTTGAGACAAGCATAACCGGAAAATAGTTAGTCATAGCCTCGGCAAATCGGCGAATTGAAATACTCCATCCTGCCTTTGCCGCATAATTGATAGCGATGAAAAACATGGCGCCACAAGCAAGACTTGCAAAGAAAAAGAACGAAGTAAGATATGAGGTCCACAGTCTTTCCGGGTTTTTTATCATTCCGAGCACAAATGTCAGAATACCTATAACAATAAAACTATAAATCACAGATTTCAAAGCCTGAGGGGCCGTGAATTTTGAAACCTTCAATTCGTGGTGTGTATGAGTTGCCATTTTTAATTCCTCTAATTATTTTCTTTTTGAAGAGTTCGGATATAATTAACAACCTGCCAACGATATTTTTGCGGAATATGAGACGCATAAGGCCCCATTACACCCTGCCCGACCGTGATGACATGATAAATCTGACCATCGGTCCAACCTTTAATTTTCGATGAAAGTAAACTTGGTGGTTTCAAAGCCATTTTTTCACCCACCGGCATTTTTTCTCCGCCCTCACCGTTTTCAGAGTGGCAGACCGCACAATTTGTAACAAAATATTTTAGCCCCGGCTTAAGAACGTCTTCCGAAAAATCTCCAGCGAACGGATTCTTATTTTTGGTTGCTCCATCAATGTTGGTAGCAAATCGATAAGGTACAAAACCTACCGGCTGCGTTCCTTCAGGTGGAAGTCGCATTCCCGAATGATTGGGCGAAAATTCGTCAAACTCCTGAGGTTTAATTGCCGGAGACTCCATCATATCCTGAATAAGCTCAACATTCGGCAGTGGCTTTGCAATATTTGTACATGAAGTTAAAGTTGCAAGAACCGTGGCACCCGCAGCAAAAATCATGAGCATTTTAATTTCATTAAATTTCATAACTTTCATTTTAGTACTCCGCCACTTTCTTAACTTCGCTAGCCCCGAGGTCCTTGAGAAGTTTTTCGACGCGCTCCTGGTTATAGTTCAGGTCATTTTCAGGAATAAAAATGGCAAACTTATTACAGGTCAAATCTTTATCGATTACCGGTGGATCAATTTTTGGCATCTTGCAAAGATAAAACATTGCACCTACAGAGCAGAGTGCGGCAAACAAAACGGTTAATTCAAATAAAATAGGAATAAACGCCGGAAGTGAGAACATGGGTTTACCGCCTACATTGATCGGCCAATCAACAACTGCCGTGTAGTAGACAAGTCCAAGACCCGCTAACAGACCCATAATTCCGGCACCGAAAGTAACGTACGGGATTCCTGATCTTTTAATTCCGCAGGCCTCTTCCATGCCATGAATGGGATATGGAGAAATTGCATCGAATTTGATGAAACCGGCTTCCCGAACTTTTCGTGCCGCTTCAACGACTCTATGTTCTTGTAAAAATATTCCGGCCATTCCGCCAATAGCTTTTGTTGCCATTAGTGGCTCCCTTCATTGTCTTTACCGACGTTCATAACGGGTTTAATTTCAGCAATCGAAATCGCCGGAAAAACTCTGAGATACAATAAGAAAATCGTAAAGAACATTCCGAATGAGCCCATTAAAATTGCGGTGTCGTACATCGACCACGCATACTGACCCCAATTTGACGGAAGAAAATCTCGATGTAATGAAGTGACCGTGATAACGAATCGCTCAAACCACATTCCGATATTTACGAAAATTGAAACCACGAACATAACCGGAATTGAGCGTCTGAATTTTCTGACCCAGAAAAGTTGCGGAACAACCACGTTACAGAAAATCATAATCCAGTACGACCATGCGTACGGACCGAAAGCCCGACTGACGAAGAATACATATTGTTCGTAAATATTTCCCGAATACCATGCGATCAAAAATTCGGTACCATAGGCATAACCCACCATAAGGCCCGTCATCATGATAATCTTATTCATGACTTCCATGTGATCAATCGTGATGTAATCCTGAAATTTCGGCCAGCCGATTCGGATTAAGGTCATAAGCGTAATAACCATCGCAAATCCAGAGAAAATGGCTCCTGCAACGAAATACGGCGGAAAGATTGTTGTATGCCAGCCCGGTAAATTTGAAACCGCAAAGTCAAAAGAAACGATCGTATGAACTGAAAGAACCAGCGGAGTCGAAAGTCCTGCTAAGATCAAATACACCATTTCGTAGTGCGACCAGTTCTTTGCAGTTCCTCTCCAGCCTAGTGACAAAGCCCCGTAAATCGTTCGACGTATTTTGTTTTTAGCCCGGTCTTTAATTGTGGCCAAATCAGGAATCATCCCGACAAACCAGAAAACCGTGGAAACAGTTGCGTACGTAGAAACAGCAAAAACGTCCCATAACAGCGGAGACCTGAAGTTGACCCACAACGGGCCACGTTGATTCGGATAGGGAAACAACCAGAAATCAAGCCATGGACGACCGGTGTGAATCAATGGAAAGATACCGGCAGTCATAACTGCAAAAACCGTCATCGCTTCCGCAGATCTCGCAACTGATGTTCTCCATTTTTGTCGGAATAAAAAAAGAATTGCAGATATCAAAGTACCCGCGTGGCCGATACCAACCCAGAAAACGAAAGTGATAATCATTGTTCCCCAACCAACCGGATGGTTGGTTCCGAGAAGACCCATGCCTGTAGAAACGACCATTGCAATAGTCAGGATATAGAACAGAAATAAGGTCTTAGCGCTTACGAACAACAACATCCATCCCTTTGAAGGGACTCTCTCAACCGGGGCACAGATATCATCTGTAATATCTTTTAAACTCTTGTTTCCAAGAACCAATTCGTTTCTTTTCAACGCATTATTTAAAGGTTGAATCATACTCGACCTCCTTCAGAAACCTGTGACTCTGGTTTTGTAACTCCAGCATGTCCTTCGGCTTTCGGAGTCAATTTATCGTTATTTTTAATTTTCGATAAATACCTTACAGCGGGCTTCGCGTACCATTCTTCTAACAACGCATAAGAACGAGGCTCAGCTTTGAAAATTTTTGCAACTGCTGAATTTTCGTCATTTAAATCACCGAAAGTAATTGCACTTGTCGGACAAGCGACCTGACAGGCTACCTTTATATCGCCGTCTTTAAGTTGACGATTTTCTGTTTTTGCTTTGTTCTTACCTTCTTTAATTCTCTGAACACAGAAAGTACATTTCTCCATGACACCACGGGTTCGAACAGTCACTTCAGGGTTCAGTGCCATGTGCATGGGTTTTTCGATTAACTTAGCATAATTGAACCAGTTAAAACGTCTTACTTTGTACGGACAGTTGTTCGAGCAATACCGAGTTCCGACACAACGATTGTAAAGCATTTCATTTAAGCCTTCGTTGCTATGCACTGTAGCCGCCACCGGACATACGGTTTCGCAAGGTGCATTGTCGCAATGCTGACACATCACCGGTTGAAATACAGTTTCAGCATTTTCAATGTCGCCGGTGTAGTAACGATCAATACGAATCCAGTGCATTTCGCGGCCCTGCATTACATATTTCTTACCGACAACATGAATATTGTTTTCTGACTGACAAGCCGTCATACACGATGAGCATCCTGTGCACGAATTCAAATCAAGGCTCATGCCCCATTTGTGTCCGTTATATTGATGCCCCGACCATATAGACCAAGTGTGGTGATGATGAATATTAGCTGACTTGCTTTCCTGATAGTCTTTATTGGTGGCCGTTACAACAATTTGTCGGCCTTCCATTGAGTCATGACCCTGTGTGGTCACTAGAGAGTGGGTCTCACCGGTTTTTTTCAATTCAACCGGAAGTCCGGCAAACAAAGCTTTATTATTTCTGATAGTAGAAAGTTGAAACGCATTCTGACCGATATTGTTTCCGACCGCTCCAGCTTCCGTGCGACCATATCCTACAGAAATGGCGACCACATCTGAATGCAATCCAGGTTGAATATGAAGTGGCAATTTCAATTTTTTGTTTCCCACTTTAACTTCAACAACGTCACCCTGCTTTAATTTCATAGATTCTGCAGTTTTTATAGAAACGCTGGCGTAATTATCCCAGACAATTTTAGTGACCGGATCAGGAAGCTCCTGCAACCAACCTACGTTTGCCAGTGTGCCGTCACCTATTTGAACTGTTGGGTAAAGGGCCAATTCTAAACCAGATGTAGAAACCTGTTGTTTTATTTTTAAGAAACTATCTACTTTAAATGAGCGCACTTCGCTCTTAGTAAGTTGTTCGACAAAACCATTTTGTAATAACTCATTCCAGAAAATTTCAAAGTCCTGACCCTTAGCAATTTTCGGGGCCATTTCCTCTTTCCAAAATGCACGAAGGTAATCATAAAAAGTTTCATAGGTCGTTAATCGTTTCGGACCTTTTTTGGCCATAAAGGCCCACGTCATCAACGACAACTGAAATGAACGGGTATCATACATTGTTCGAATCAGGGGCTGCTGAATCGCAAAAAGCCCTTTTACAAATTCTGCATCTCCCCAAGTTTCTAAAGCGTGATTATCCGTAGCAACTAAATGAGAAATTTGCGAAGTTTCGTTAACTTTATCGCCTACATAAATAACCATTGGTACATTTTTGAGAGCGTCTTCAAAACCCCAGTCACCAGAAAGGCTATAAAGAGGATTTGCGCGATAAATGATAAGGGTTTTTACTTTACCTTTTTTCATATTATCTATGAGTAACCACATTTTGTTATAGTCGCTATGAGCACGAACAGGTCCGCTCGAACCGAGAACTGTTTTTCCTTCGTTTCCTAAAATAGTATTTAAGAAATTCACTGCAATCTGCAGATCGACTGAGTTTTCGGTTCGGGTCTGCAAACCACCCGCAACAACAAGAGACTTTCCGGCATTCTTCCAAAGATCATCAGCTACTTTTTTAAAGGCTTCGGTTGAAATTTTTAAATTTTCAGCCGTATTCTGGTAGTGCGCGACCGTTTCTTTTAAGGCTGCATTTCCAGAGTGGCTCGAACGACCAATAAGTTCCGAAATTAAACCCATAACTACACTTAACTGCTGTGATGGCTTAATTTTAAAACGAACATCGGCGTTTGCACCGGTCAAAGAATAAGTTGAATCAAAAGAATAAAGACGGCTCATTTGATCAAGATTTTTTCTACCCTGAGCGAATTGGCGTGTAAAACTCACCGGCGAAATCCAAGTTCCCAAAAAGTCAGCGTCAATTGAAACAATGACACTCGCTTTTTCAAATCGATAAGAGGGGATATTCATCGTATTATAAGAAGCCATTTGCCCCTGAACGATGTCGTCATTGCTGACTGGCTCCCATTCGAAATGTTCAGCTCCGAAAGCTTTACCGAAATCGTCAATTACAGCCTGAGTTGCAGGAGATGAAATGTTTCCGGTTAAGATCGCAACCGAACCCTTTGAAATTTGCTCAACGGCTTTTTTATCGAGATCGTCCCAAGAAACAGTTACTGTTTCTCTGTTGTTTCGTTTCTCATTTAATAGATTTCGCTTTGGCCCCTGTAATCTTTCAGGATCATAAAGACTTAATAATGAAGCCTGAGCGCGTGATGAAACAGCACTGGCATTAAGTGGAAAACCGGGGTTACCCTGAATGTGAACCGGGCGACCTTCTCTAGATTTAACCAGCAATCCCAATCCTTCTTGCCCGTCAAAGTAAGTTGAAGTGTACCAATTCGAAACCCCCGGAACGACTTCTTCAGGCTGCTTAACATAAGGTACGATTTTCTGTACCGGACGTCGGATACAACCTGCGGCTGTTGTTAACGCCATAGATGCACCCATTAGTTTTAAAAATTCACGACGGGCCCACTTATCGTTATCGCCTTCTTTCGCTGATTCTTCACGTAGCGGCGACGACATAAATTCAGTTTGCAACGCCTGTTTGAATTCGGGCGTGTCATTGAAATCTTCTAACGATTTCCAGTAGGTGCGGTCACGCTCGATAACCGGACGATTATTTTTTTTATCTTCGTGCAGATCTGAATTCTGACTATCATGATCATGTGAGTGTGTTTTCATGTGATCTTTCTCTAGTGGTGACATGTTGTACAGTTTAAAGGAGCTTTGTTTTCAGGTTGGCGATGGCAATTTACACACCAGCCCATTGATAAATCTGAGTACTGAAAAACTTTGGCCATGGTTTCAATCGGTCCGTGGCACGTCTGGCAATTAACACCTTTTTGTACGTGAGCTTGGTGATTGAATTGAACGTGATCCGGCAACATATGAACACGCACCCATTCGATAGGCTTGTTGTCGGCGTAAGCTTCACGAAGTTTTTTAATATTTTCAGGATGTTCTGAACCGTTCACCTGCTGGTGGCAATTCATACAGGTCGACAAAGCAGGAATATTTGAGGATTTTGAATTCTCAACCTGATTATGACAGTATTGACATTGAATATTTAATTTACCAACGTGCAATTCGTGGCTGTACGGAATCGGCTGTTCCGGCGAATATCCGTTATTATAACCGATACTTTTTGTAGCCCGCACTCCACCATCCGGACTTTTCCAGAGACAACCAGAAGAAAATAAAACTGACGCGATCAATACGATCCCGACCAACGCATGTTGCAGAAAACGAAGTTGCATAAACATCCTTTTTTCTATCTTTAAGGATTTGATTTAAATGAGTTTATTGCGAATTGTCACGCAGCTTTTTTATCAATTGACTTTCGATTTGCGTGAATGATGTAAGAGTAAGCAACAAATAAAAAATGTAAGCCGACAAACACAGAGACATACTCAATGCCTCCAGCTCCGAAACCATATGAATGGAGCCCCGCGCCAAGCACAAAATTCACTCCATACCAAGCCATAATTACCAAATTAAAAGTGATAACTCCCGAAGCAAGAGTTCCGAAGTTTTTAAGCCATCCGACAAGTCGCGCGTGCAGAACAATGATGTAACCGAGAAGCGCAATTAGGGCCCAAGTTTCCTTTGGGTCCCATCCCCAGAAACGCCCCCATGAATAGTCTGCCCAGATTCCGCCAAGAATAATTCCCGGCGCTAAAAATGCCACTCCAATTTGCATGGCTCTATATGCCCCGGTGGTGGTTTTTTGAATTTGCTCAGCGTATTTTGTTTCATCGATCGCAAAATAGATGAGTCCGATATCACCCAAACCGAAAGCCAACATGAAGGCGGCGTAAGAAATAGAAATTGTCATGACGTGCACGATGAGCCAGTAATTACTTCGAAGCACGGCCTCAAGCGGTTGCAAGCTCGGATCTAAAATAGCCGGAGCTGAGTCTGCAACAACTAATGCAAAAAGACCCATCAAACAACCGCCGAGCAACATAACTTTATATTTATAAACGACTTCAAGTATAATAGAAAACAGAACCGCTCCGAACGAAGCCCAAATAACTGTTTCATACATATTTGAAACTGGCGGTCGTTCAGCTAAATAAACCCTGAATGCAAAACCGAAAATATGCAGAGCAAAACCTAATCCGACAAAAACCCACGCCAAAGACATACCCGAATTTAAATTACGTATCCAAATGAATAGTAA
>JAYVIY010000463.1:0-2324 GCA_043769795.1 Pseudobdellovibrio sp.
AGGTCGGAAATCAATACGGATTGAAGCTGCAGACATTCATTTACCGCTGCAAATTCCAGAATAACTTTATCTTCGGTTTTTGATTTAAATACAAAATTAATGGCGCTGGTCGACGAGTCTTTTACCTGTTCTTCTTCAACACTCATACTGTCGGCAGCAGCTTCTTGAACCAACTTTGTTATTGTAGAAATTTTTTCTGGACAACCTTCTTCAGATTCGGGCGAACCTATAGAAACAACTCGGTCGTTACTCAGGCTCTTTGCAAGAATTGAAAACGCCTTATTCTTTATATCTAATGAAAGCCTTTCTTTATCCGCGGCCTTGTAACAAATCTTATTGTCATCGAGACTTAAAGATTCAATATAGGCTTCAATTGTGGCCTTCGAATTACAAACGATCGGACCCATGTAAAATTCCCACGGGTTTATTCCTTTAACGTAGTTAAGCATTTCAAGCGCCAGGGGTTTGTTTGAATGCCCGGCGTAAATTGCCATATCTACGATAATGTCAGGATACATGCCTTCATTTCTTATTTTAGATTTTTTTACGGTGTTAAAATAAACTTCTCGGCAGTTTTCCACATTTTGTTTGTATTCTGAGAACATCAATTGAGCTTCCGATAATGAAGAGATTTTTTCGACTGATTTCTGACATTCACTCTGAAGTTGTTCTGAAATCTGAGCGCCCCCGGCAAACTGTTCTTGCGTATTTTCCCGCTGACTTTCTTTGGATTTTAGACCAGAAAGAGTGCGATACGAAAAATATCCGACTAAAGAAACCATAGCAAGAGCGGCTAGTAGCAGGGCCGCTTTCTTTAAATTTTTTCGCTTGGGTTTTTCGGGTTGATCACTCACTTATTCATTACCCGTTCATACTTTTTAAAAAGTCTGTATTCGTTTTTGATTTTTCAACCTTGTCCATTAAGAACTCCATCGCATCAACGACATTCATTGGTGCCAACACTTTTCTTAAAATCCAAAGCCTATTCAAATTAACCTTATCAATAAGCAAATCTTCTTTGCGCGTGCCGGATTTATTGATATCCAAACAAGGAAAAATACGTTTTTCCATTAATTTTCTGTCTAAATGAATTTCTGAATTACCCGTACCTTTGAATTCTTCAAAAATAACTTCGTCCATGCGAGATCCGGTATCAATTAAGGCTGTTGCAATAATTGTTAATGATCCGCCTTCTTCAATATTACGAGCTGCTCCGAAAAATCGTTTTGGTTTATGTAACGCATTTGAATCCACACCGCCCGATAGAATTTTTCCTGATGGAGGAACAACTGTATTGTAGGCTCGGGCCAAGCGCGTAATTGAATCAAGCAAAATAACAACGTCGTGTTTATGCTCAACAAGACGCTTTGCCTTTTCTAAAACCATTTCAGCAACCTGAACGTGACGAGTTGGAGGTTCATCGAAAGTTGAGCTGACAACTTCACCTTTAACAGTTCTTTGCATGTCGGTTACTTCTTCTGGTCTCTCATCGATTAACAACACAATTAATTTTACTTCAGGGTGATTCGCCGTTATTGCGTTTGCAATATTCTGCATAAGAACGGTTTTACCGGTTCTCGGCGGAGCTACGATCAGGGCTCTTTGCCCTTTTCCCAGCGGAGACATCAAGTCGACAATTCGAGTTGTCATTTCATTTGGTAAATGCTCCAAGTGAAGCATTTTGTTTGGATAGAGAGGCGTTAGGTTATCAAATAAAATTTTATCTTTGCTACCTTCTGGAGATTCATAATTTAGAGAATCAACTTTAATGAGTGCAAAATATCTTTCACCTTCTTTAGGTGGGCGAACGGTGCCAGTAACAAAATCTCCGGTTCTTAGGCCGAATTTTCGCATCTGTGAAGGTGATACATAAATATCATCCGGACCCGGCAAGTAGTTGTAATCCGGCGACCTTAAAAATCCGTAACCATCAGGAAGAATTTCGAGAACTCCCGCTCCGAAAATATCTCCTAACTTAGCTGCTCTTTTTAAAATTTCAAAAACCATGTCTTGGCGGCGCATTCCCGCTGCATTTTCGATTTTGAGCTTGGTTGCCAGATCAGTTAAAACCTGAATGTTTTTTGATTTGAGGTCTTTTGAGTTTAGCCAGCTCTTTTCTTCTTCGTTTAAGTTGATGTCTGCTAAATCGATATCTACGTCATTCGTTGTTGAAATATTTTGCGGAGGTTGTTCATTTTCATCGCGACGATCAAATCTTTCGCGTGCAAAATCACGTCGGGGGTTTCCACCGCCGCCGCCACCGCCACCGCCGCCACCACTGTATCTTTGGTTATTGTTGTTACTGTGTCGATGTCCTTGGTGCC
>JAYVIY010000464.1:0-2321 GCA_043769795.1 Pseudobdellovibrio sp.
TTTTCCATTCGGGATTATTATTTAGCATTGCCAGAATATATTTGATACGAACAGTATACACAGTTTCGATTTTACTGGATTTTTCATCAGTGCTTCGAGGTCGTTGAAGCCACTTCAGGATATCAACAAGCCAAACAACTTTTTCGAAATTAGTTTTAGCAGATAAATTCTGAGATAGCAGAGAACTTAAAATGTACATAGTGCCGTCTTAAGTCGAATTTCGAGACTCAAGATCGACCAATTTATCTGCGTCACGAAAAATTTTTTCTTTAGTTGATTCGAGATCCCAGTTCGGGTGAAATTGGACATAGTCCTGCATGTTATCTAGTTTCTCCGAGATTTCAGCTGAATTTTTTGCGATGTCATTTTCTTTTAGTTCGAGGAGATAGGAATTGACCTTGCGCATAAAGTCGCCATAGTCTGTTTCGCTGATTGCGCTGAGTTCATCAAGAAAATGAATAAAAGGACTTCCCATACTTATCGGATTTTAAATTGCAAAAACAAAGCCGCCGACTCTGATCAGAGATCCGCGGCCAGTGCTTTTAAAAGCTTTTGAAGTTCTTCGATGACGGGCAGTTGTGACACGTTTTTTCGTGAGATCAATTTTATTGTGCGTTTAATATTTGGACTGAGAATCAGTATGTCCTTTTTTGACAGCTGCATAGTCTGGGCAATTCCCATCGGCACAAGGCCATGGCCGAAACCTTCACGGACCATTTGAACGATTGCGGCAAACGATTCAACGTGAGTGAGTTCGTAATTTTTTAATTTAGGATGTCGGGAAATTTTATCGTCCAAAGCCTTCCAGGTTCCGGAATTTTTTTCTATAGTAATCAGAACATTGGTTTCGCTCGTCGAGTGCAAAAAAACCAAGGGTTCTTCAAAAATGGTATTTGAGACTAATTGAGTATCTTTCGAGCTGCTGATGCAGAGTCCGAGATGATATTTTCCGAGTTTTACATTTTCTTCAACCAGAGTGCTTCGATGCACATGCATTTCAAGTTCGACACTTTTAAGTTTTTTTGCTGCCATTCTGATCAGTTTTGGTCCCCAGGATGCAGCAATTGAATCCGAAAGGGCAATTGAGAACTTTTTTGTCTCATCTTCAGTATTGATTTGCCTCAGATTTTTCAGCTCAGAAAATAGTACCCGTGCTTTATTCAAAAAGTTCTGCCCTGAAATGGTTAATTTTACCCGACGTCCGTCGGGCTCAATGAGTTTGAATCGAAGTTCATTTTCGAGAGCTTGAATGCGCTTACTTACAGCAGATTGTGTGAGTCTCAATTGAGCCGCGGCCTCACTGATTGTGCCGGTTCTTTCAAGTGCTAATAGTGCCTCTATACCTTCGACCATATATTCCATATACTACTACATAATATTCCTATTATTCAATTTTTTCTTTAATGCTTTTAGCCGATACTTAGGGTGTAATCGTGCATTCGGATTTAACTGGCTAACAAAAGGAATTACAATGGCAACAATTGAGACTTCTCCTGAAATGTTGAAAAAAGTTTATGAAACCACCCGCACTAAAGTAGAGGTCGTGCGAAAGCGCCTTGGCCGTGACTTAACCTTAGCTGAAAAAATTATTTACGGACATTTAGACAATCCACAGGAGCAGGAACTTGAGCGCGGAAAAAGTTTTTTACTTTTGAGACCGGATCGAGTTGCCATGCAGGATGCAACGGCTCAAATGGCCATTTTACAATTTATGTTAGCCGGAAAAAGTGAAGCGGCCGTACCTTCGACAGTTCATTGTGATCATCTTATTCAAGCTTATCAGGGTAAAGACAAAGATATGGCGGCATCGAATATGTCAAATCGGGAGGTTTTTGATTTTCTCGCTTCGGCGTCTTCAAAATACAATATCGGTTTCTGGAAACCGGGTGCTGGAATTATTCACCAAGTGATCTTAGAAAATTATGCTTTTCCGGGTGGTCTGATAATCGGTACTGACTCGCACACTCCGAATGCAGGTGGATTAGGAATGTGTGCAATTGGCGTGGGTGGCTCTGATGCCAGTGATGTGATGGTTGGACTTCCTTGGGAAGTAAAAAATCCGCAATTGATCGGCGTGCACTTAAAAGGAAAATTGGGCGGTTGGACGTCTTCAAAGGATGTGATCTTAAAGCTTTGCGGAATGTTAACCGTTAAAGGCGGAACTGACAAAATCGTTGAGTACTTCGGTGAAGGCGCTACATCGCTTTCCTGCACGGGTAAGGCAACAATTACGAACATGGGGGCTGAGCTTGGTGCAACCTGTTCTGTCTTTCCTTATGATGCAAAAATGGCGGGATTTTTAGCAGCCACCGATCGTAAAG
>JAYVIY010000465.1:0-2308 GCA_043769795.1 Pseudobdellovibrio sp.
CATTATTTGGATTTATAATTGGGTTTAATCAACGAATAACAAACCCAAATAAGTAGTAAATTGTAGTTTACACGAAGGTAAATATCTGAAATCTTTAGCAAGAGAAAAAATTATGGATGATAAGACATTTGATGAAGCTGAAGCTAAAGAGTGGATCAAAGGCATTGAGGCTGTAAAGCACTCTATCCGCGATCAAGATATTTATCCGGCCATTAATGACTGGATTAAAAAAAATAACTTAAAAAATTTTCTGGATGTAGGCTGTGGACAGGGAATCTGTTCAGATAAAATTGACTTAAAAGGTAGAAATTATACTGGCGTTGAGCCGTCGCGACTGATGATTGATCGGGCGAATGAACTATATCAGGCTGAAAATCTTCGATTTGTAAAAGGAAATATTTACGATTTACCTTTTACTGATCAGAGCTTTGATGGTGTTTTTTCAATTTTGGTCTGGCATCTCCTTAGTGATCTAGGCACTGCGGCTTCTGAATTATCTCGTGTTTTGGGTTCAGATGGAAAATTTCAGATTATTACGGCAAATCCAGATTCATATAAAACATGGAAAAGCTTTTATAAAGATATGAAGTTAGATGGCAAACGCCTTGATGGAACTATGGAGTTGTCTGATGGAATGAAATCTCAGGATACTCTATTCCTCCATACGGCAGAGGAAATTCTGAATTCAATGCAAAAGTTTTCTTTGGTTGTTGACCACATAGAAACTTTTCGGCCATCAGCAAGTGGAGAGAATATTTTAATCTCCTTTATTGGGATTAAATCCAAATAGCTATAAAGTCGTCATATGTATTTTACACCCGTTTAAACATTTAAATTGATCGAGAAGTAGAGAGAAATAAGTCTCCCTACCATTATTTCGGTAGGACAGATTTCAAAACGTTTTCGAGATCTTTTTCTGGAAGAGTGTGGCCATCATCATACTCCACGATATTAATATTAGCTTTTCGCTCTTTGAGCCATTTTCCTAGCTTAGGGCGCGGCTGAAAAAATTTAATTTGTGATTCAGATTGAAACAGCTTCTGAGCTATCTGCGCATTCAAATTTAGAGTAGATCCGATGGATCAATCGGCTTCCCGTTTATCCAAACCAATACGACATTACAAGCCGTCGCTGGGGTTGTAATAGGACAATTTCCAGGAACGTTGACAACACTTATGTACCAGACACCGGTCGTTAAATTGATTTCACCTTTGCGGTTTGGATCATTAATGGCAAAAGCAACTGAGCCGGAGTTCTGAGCTTGAGCACCATAAACTGGACCGAATCCATTGGCCCACATCAATGGGCTCGTAAAGTCGCATTTGTTCCGGGATATCGTTACATAACGTCCACCTCGGCTTGCCCCAAAGTCGGCATAAGTTAATCCAGCCAACGGACTTCCGGCCGTCGTATCGGTGCTTTCCACGGTTAACTTTGTGATTATCTTACCACCATCATAAAGCGGCGGATAGGCATTCGGCTCTGTTCCGTAGTAGCCGGTATGCCAACGCAGGTAGGGTTTCGAAGCCATTAAGTTGACACTAACATTGACCTCTGGGCAGTAATCCTTGAATTCTGCAATGGGAGGATCCTCTGGCGGAGGCGGGTCAACTGGTATTTTCACTTCACAACGTGGATCTAAGAAGAGCATTTCACGAACCAAGTTTTGGTCACAACTATTTTTAAACTGAACTTCGGCAGCAACAGTGTGGCACAAAGGCGGACTTTCGAACTGGTAGGTTGGCTTGGCTAGCGAATTCGAAATTCCTTGAATTTTCCAGGCTGGAATTGAATCAGTGTATTGCCGAGAATTCGAAACAGTTGCTTCTCTGAGAAAAAATTCAACCTGATTTGTTGCCGAATCAAAGCTGGAACCTATATCAAAAAGTCTCTCGTCAACGCAAGACAACGAATTGCCAATTGAGGAATTCCGAGTGACATTTACACTATTGCAATTTTGAAAAAACAAACCGATTACAAATAATGAAACCATGCCTATGGCAATTTTCATTGGTCGATCTTTCATTTGAACCCCTACTCACTTTATCTTATCGGTTTTTTGGAGAAAAAAATAAAGTTTTGCAACGAACGATTCAGATTGGTACACATAGAAAAAATGAACGAATTGAGTAGATTTAAAATGAACATAATTTTAAGACTATATTTTCTAACCAAATAGACGACAAAACTGGCGTTGACTTTAAAACCTCATCCGTTTCGTGAAGTACGAGATGTGCGACTTCGAATTTTTGCGTAGAGAACAAGCGCGGCTGATTGCAATAACTTACAATAAAATACGAAGACACTT
>JAYVIY010000466.1:0-2298 GCA_043769795.1 Pseudobdellovibrio sp.
CTAATAGGTTCCCAGAAATTCGGATCGACGACCCGCCAATCAGAAAAAATGTTATTATATAAAGTAAAATAAATCAGATTGGTAAAATAAAAGAAAAATCTGAAATAGGAAAACGAAGTCGAAGAGTAATCAGAAAAACTATTAAATATTTTCATTAATTTCTTCAATTCTTGTTTTTATACCGGACCGAAGATCGGAAAGACTCGCAAACGAATATATTCCAACCGAAATCAGATCGTAATTGCCGCCGGTGTTGCGATTTATTAAAAGCAGAAGTTCGCGCGCTTTTGTTCTTGCAACTGGACTGTCGAGGTTTCCGGCCGGGTTCTTTCTTTTTTCTTTTTCGAAGGACTCTTTTACCCGCGCTTCATCAAATGGATAAATAAATTTTCGTTGCAAGGGGGTAATCTCAATAGACTCACCGCCGCGCTTGCCGATAAAAATTCTGACTTCTCGAAATCTTTCCGGAGTAAACGGATACGAGTACATTGTGTAGGGAGCAAAGGGATAAAGCTCTTTTTGAGTGATGAAACAAAAACCCATTATTGCAAAAACGACCATTGTGACAGACCATCTGATTTTTTGCACCAGCGTTTCCTATCTGTTAAGTGTATTTTTGAATTAAATCAAATTCTTCAGGAGAATACTCTTCCAGTTTTTCAGCATCATTCTTTTGGTAGGTATGGCAGAGATGAATATTATTGTTTTCTTCGCCGTTAAATTTAAAAGTGTTATTCAATTCAGTGTAGAGGCTCACAGCCTCGGCGCCGCGGCCAGGAGGGGCCATTATTCGCAGCCCTAGCCAGTGAAATTTGTAAGAGTCGCCTGAATTTTTCGTTTCAGTAATCGCGAGCAGATTTTTAAAGAGTCGGGCCTTATTATAATACTTCAAATGAACGCTGATTCCGATAAAACTATATTTAATCAGTTCGGAATAATACTCAGGCGTAAGACTTCCGTTTGTTTGAGTATGAACCAAGTGTCCGTCTGCGGCAATCATCTGAACCAGTTTCATGTAGCTAGGATTAATGGTTGGTTCGCCACCGGTAAAGATAAATTTTGAGGGACGCTCCCGACAAAAAATTCTTTTAACTTTATTGTACGCTGTCTCTAGACTGCCCAAACTCTTATGAGCTTCATAATTATTTGAAATCGAATCGTTGCAATAATCACAGCTGTAATTGCACCGGCGTCCAAGATCCCAAGTGCAAGTAGGACGATTGTCGTCAAATATCGGACCGACGAATTCGCGATCAGATTCTTCGATGTTACCCACAAAAGCTAACTCTGAGGTTTTCATTTTCTCGATAAAATCTACGTTTTCAATTTTTTTCGACTTCTTTAACTGCATATCGGCACCACAGGCGCAGACCGCTTTAGTACATTCAATCCATCGCGTTTTTAATCCGCCATAGGCGTCATATATGTTAGCCAGCAATCCACCAACTTTGCAGGTGGCCGCATAGACATTTCCGTCTGCCGTAATGTGAATGTTGTCATAGCCCGCGGCACATTGCCAGCCCATCCAATTCGTAAGTCTTTTTGCAAGAGCCTCTTCGAGCGAGAGCCCAACTGCATTTTTATTTATATCGGAAATATAGAAAACTTTACCCATTAGGTTTTAATGTTCATACAAAGCACAAAATAAATCAATTTATTAAGAAATTTATACCCGATTATATTGTTCCTTTTCAAACGAGGTGCGACCGTATCCCGCACTAAAAACGCCACCAGTTTTGTCTTCTCCGAAGAGCACTTCAAAAGTGCCTTCGTTATTTAGAACCCAAGCGGGTTGTTTAAGTGACTTGCTGGCAGCATGCGCCAACGAAGCATAGGCTTCGCGAAGCTGCTCGGCAGATCTTAAATAGAGAGAAGCATTGCTGCTAAAAGCATTTGAGTGCCAGAAGTAAGGCTTCAATTCGGGCTTTAGTAGCGCGCAGAGGCTGGCCGGATTACTCAACATATCAATTTGTAAGTATTTAGCGTGACGTAATTTTTTAAAAGCCTCAAGCATATAGCCGAAATCACCCTCGAAAGCTTCTTTTACGATCGAATCAAAATAGTCGTTGGCCAATTGTCGGGCGGCGGATTCGGGCTTTGTTCGCGCAAACCAATTTCGCATGATTGATTTAATGCTCTCGGGGTCCGAGCCGTGAACTAGCTCCTGCATATAGTCGAGGGCCGGTTTAGAAAAGTCGATAATATTCAATTCTTTCGGCTCACGGCCCTTCCAGAACTGATGCACTAACGCTGCCGGTTTAAACCCAGCCGAAACGCTGATCAGTTGGTCAGGTATAA
>JAYVIY010000467.1:0-6277 GCA_043769795.1 Pseudobdellovibrio sp.
ACGATTTTTAAAGCCTGATTAATATGAGTCAGCGTTTTCAATCCTAAAAAGTCAAATTTAATCAGCCCAATTTTCTCAGCATGCTTCATGTCGTATTGAATGACGTTCTCGTCATCTGAACCTTTATACATTGGCGCATGAGCCGTTAAATTTCCGTCGGCAATAATTACGCCGGCCGCATGAATTCCAGCGTGCCTTACCATTCCTTCTACCTTTAACGCTAATCCAATCAAGGTTTCAACCGTTGGGTTGAGCTCCATCATTTCGCGGATGCGCGGTTCGGTTTCTAAAGACTCCGTTAGAGTAATGCCTAATTTATCCGGTATTAGTTTTGAAACCGCATCGACTTCGGCGAATGACATTCCGAGAACCCGACCTACATCTTTGATGGCCGCGCGGGTCTGTAGTTTTCCGTAGGTAATAATTTGCGAAACCGAAGCCGATCCGTATTTCTGAGTTACATATTGAATAACTTCCTGACGACGATCCTGACAGAAATCGATATCGAAATCGGGCATTGAAACCCGTTCCGGATTTAAAAATCGCTCAAATAACAAAAAGTTAGGCAAAGGGTCTAGATCAGTAATCCGCAAGCTGTAAGCAACAAGAGATCCTGCTCCGGAGCCCCGACCCGGTCCTACCGGAATATCATTATTTTTTGCCCAGTTAATGAAATCCTGAACGATCAGAAAATATCCGTCAAAGCCCATGCGATCGATAACATTGAGTTCAAAATAAAGCCGATCAAGATACACTTTTTTTCGATCAACAGCTAAACCTTGCCCGCGAGCTGACATTTCAAGAAAACGGTTTTCAAGGCCCACTTCTGATCGGTACTTAATCTCTTCATAAATTGTGCGACCTTCAGTGGTGGGAAAACTCGGAAGATGGTAAATGGCTTTTCCATTTTCATCCTTCATTTTAAATTTAACATCGCAGCGCTCCGCTATTTCTAAACTATTCGAAATAGCTAGCGGAACATCCTTAAATAAACTCTGCATTTTGTCCGGAGACTTGAAATAAAATTCAGAACTTCCCAACTGATGTCTGGATTCATCAGAAAGGGTCTTATTAGACCCGATACAAACCAGAACTTCCTGAGCAATTTGCTCATCAGCACTCATGTAATGCACATCATTGGTAGCAACAACCGAAACACCTAAAATTTTTGAAGCTTCAAGAATAAATTTATTCAGTGCATTCCACTCGGGGCGCGTGCGACACATTTCAAGATAGAGCCGATCATTGAAGATTTCTTTTAATTCTTTTATTCGCTTGAGCGCAGCATCAGGACCATCTTTAAGAAAAGTGTCGGCCAACTCTCCCCGATATCCTCCGGTCAAACAAATCAGGCTTGAGTTGTGTTCTTTTAAAACCTCATCATCAATTCGGGGCTTCCAGTAAAAACCTTCCTGATAACCTATCGAGCTCAATTTGCAGAGATTTTGGTAGCCCACCAGGTTCTGCGCCAATAAAACAAGTCTTTTCGGTCCCAAGGCGACTTCGGAAAATTTTTGGTTAGGATCCTGCTTCTTTTCAAGTCGTGAGCGAGGTGCCATATACGCATCGAATCCGATGATCGGCTTAACGGCTTTGTCTTTACAGGCAAAGTAGAATTCGATGGCTCCGAACATATTTCCGTTATCCGTCAGGGCGGCTGCCGGCATTTGATATTCGGAAGCTTTCTTAGCAATCGCTTTAATTCGGCAGGCCGCTTCGAGCAATGAATATTCAGAATGGGTGTGAAGATGAACAAAACTCAAAAATCACTCCCACTCAATTGTTGCAGGCGGTTTACTGGTTACATCATAAACAACCCGGTTAATTCCGCGAACCTGGTTTGTAATTTCATTTGAAACTTTTCGCAAAAACTTTGCGTCGAAATCAAACCAGTCGGCCGTCATGCCATCAACAGAGGTCACGGCCCTTAATGCCAGAACATTTTCATAAGTTCGACCGTCTCCTTGCACGCCTACGGTTTGAACCGGAAGCAAAACACAGAAAGCCTGCCAAATCTTATGATACAGATTTTCATCTCTTAAGGCCTGAATAAAAATAGCATCAGCGTTTTGCACGATCTGTAATTTTTCAGGAGTTATCTCGCCTAGAATACGTATAGCAAGGCCCGGCCCCGGAAATGGGTGGCGCGAAATAAACTCATGGGCCAACCCAAGATCTTCGCCAAGCCTGCGAACCTCATCTTTAAATAAATTACGGACGGGCTCGACTAATTTTAATTTCATTTTATCCGGTAAGCCACCCACATTGTGATGTGATTTGATCGTCTGACTGCCGCCCACAGAGGAAACGCTTTCGATAACGTCCGGGTATAAAGTTCCCTGCGCGAGAAATTTAATTTTATCCTTATAGGCCAGCAACTCTTTATTGATCGTGTTCTCAAAAACCCGGATAAACAGTTCTCCGATTTTCTTTCTTTTCGTCTCAGGATCACTGACTCCTTTCAGCGCCGTTAAAAACTCGGCTTCCGCATCTACGCCAATGACGTTCAATCCGATTTTTTTATAATTTGTTAAAACCGTTTCGAATTCATTCTTCCGTAGCAAAGCATTGTTCACAAATACACAATGTACGCGCGCTGCACCCAGCACTTTTGTTAGTAAGGTGGCCACCACTGAAGAATCAACACCGCCACTCAGTGCACAAAGTACATGATCTCCATCGCCAACTTTTGAGGTTACATATTTTTCGGCCGCCGCTAAAACCTGCTCATGCTTCCATGTCGGTTTAGCATTGCACCAGTTCGCAAAAAAATTTAGAAATTCAGTTCCATATTCAGAATGTGAAACTTCCGGATGGTATTGCAGCCCCATAAATTTATCAGAAACAAAACCGGCTATATGCTGAGCGCTCCTTAGTAATTCTCTTGCGCCTTTCGGAATTTTTGTAACGACGTCGCCGTGACTCATCCAAATCTTATGTTTCATCGGCCAGGTCATTTTGAGCTCTCTGTGACTGAGCTCATTCCATTGAATTTCGGTCAGACCGTACTCACGGGTAAGACCTTTTTCGACTTTACCTTCCAGTTGATGAGCAAGTAGTTGCATCCCATAACAAATTCCGAGCACCGGTGCGATATCTAAAAGTTCGACAACATCGCGCTTAGGGCTGTTCTGATCATAAACTGAATTAGGACCACCACTGAGAATAATACCGTCCGGATTAAAATTTTTAATATTCTCAAGAGGCTCGTTATACGCCTTTACTTCAGAATAGAAACCTAATTCACGCAAGCGTCTCGCGATCAACATCGTCACCTGCGAACCGAAGTCTAAAATCAGAAAACCTTGTTTCATTTTATTCAAAATAAATCCTTTATTCTAAGCGATAGTTTGGAGCTTCTTTTGTGATGCTCACATCATGCACATGAGATTCTTTCAACCCTTGACCGGTGATCTGCACATACTTGGCCTTTGCCTGCAGTTCTTCAATACTACGGGCGCCGATGTATCCCATGCCGGATTTCAATCCTCCGACTAACTGATGAATAATACCACTGGCGTTTCCTTTATATGGAACTTTACCCTCGATCCCTTCTGGTACTAATTTATCTAAATCATAAGTATCAGTCTGCCCGTAACGGTCTTTAGAGCCTTTTTCCATAGCCCCGATAGATCCCATTCCACGGTACATTTTATAAGTACGTCCTTGATACAAAATTGTTTCGCCCGGAGATTCTTCCGCACCCGCCAGTAAGTTTCCAATCATAACTGTATTCGCACCCAATGCCAGGGCTTTTACTATGTCTCCTGAAAACTTGATTCCACCGTCTCCGATAATTGTTTTTTTGTATTTTTTGGCGACCGCAGCGCATTTCATAATCGCTGAAATTTGTGGAACGCCAACTCCGGCCACGACACGCGTTGTGCAGATGCTTCCGGGCCCTACTCCCACTTTAATAACATCGGCTCCGCTTTTGATTAATTCTTCAGTTCCTTCGGCCGTAACGACGTTTCCGGCAACAATGATCACGTCTTTGTATTTCGATCTTACGTGCTTTACCATATTGATTACGTTTTTTGAGTGACCGTGGGCCGTATCAATACAAATTATATCGGCTCTTGCTGCTACCAGAGCCTCGACGCGCTCGGGAGAATCAACACTGACGCCCACTGCGGCACCGGTCACCAAACGTCCTTTTGAATCTTTTGTGGCCTGCGGGTAAGCTTCAGCTTTCTCAATGTCTTTGATGGTGATCAGACCTTTTAGACGACCTTCTTTATCGATCACCGGTAATTTTTCAATACGATGCTTCTGCAAGATTTGCTTTGCTTGATCTAAAGTTGTGCCTTCACCTGCGGTAACGAGGTTTTCTTTAGTCATAATATTTCTTATTGGCTGACTTACATTGGTTTCAAAGCGAAGATCCCGGTTGGTTAAAATGCCTACTAGTTTTCCCTGCGAAGTGATTGGCACGCCGCTGATGGAATATTTGCTCATCACCTGTAAAGCTTCACTGACATAGTGATCAGGCGAAAGCGTAATCGGATCCTGAATCATGCCGCTTTCATATTTTTTCACTTTTTCAACTTCAAAAGCCTGATCTTCGATTGACATATTTTTGTGAAGTATTCCGAGACCACCGTTTTGCGCCATAATTCTGGCTATCTTATTTTCAGTAACCGTATCCATGGCCGCTGAAATTAAAGGAGAGTTTAAATAAAGATTATTAGCAAAGAAGGTTGTTGGCACAACTTCAGTGGGAACAATTTCAGAATACTGTGGAACCAATAAGATATCGTCAAATGTCAGAGCCAACTCGAAGCCAGATTCAAAACTTGAATTCATTTAGAGCCTCCTAAAAATTTAAATTTAACACCCTAAAAGACTAACTTACTTGTACCAAGTTTTATAGAGAAGATAATTATCGGCTGACTGTTCCAAGAATTTAAGTTCCTCTTCATTGAGAGGACGCCTCAATACAGCCGGTCGTCCCACAATTAGTGAGCGTGGCGGAAAACTCTTACCTTCTGTAACCAGACTGCCGGCTCCAACAACAGAATGCTCTCCGATTTCAGCTCCATCCATAATGATTGAGCCCATTCCGATTAAACAACCACTGCCTATTTTGCAGCCATGCAAAATCACGTTATGACCAACTGTCACCCTGCGACCCACCTCGCAGGAGAATTTTCCGAAAGTTCCATGCAAAACACTGCCATCTTGAATATTAGTTTCGGCTCCGATGGTGATCGGCATCACATCTCCTCGCAGAGTGGTGTTAAACCAAATCGACGATTGATCGCCGATTTTAACATCGCCGATAATCTGAGCTCCTTCGGCTATTAAAACATCTTTTCCAATAACTGGAGTGAAATCTCGTGCGGTAATTAGTGGCATAAAATCCTACATTAAATAAGTGTGAGTTTTTGCAATGGCAAGCGGATGCTGAGCTACCACTTGGGCTAAATTTACAATTTCGGCACTCATATGCTTTGAACGATTAATGTAATTAACCGTTGCATATATCGGAACCTTTAGATGAATACATAGACTCATAATTTCGTCAGCTCTGAACTTAAGACTCTGGTACTGCGAATGCCCCTTCATGTAAATTCGGGCGTATTGATGAATACCTTTGATTTCTACGAATACACAACGTTCTAATTTTATATCAAGACTATCGAGCAGGCGCTCAGAAAAACGATGTGTCGTCACTGGCTCGACCGCATGCGCTGACTGAGTGAGCGTAACACCGGCCTCCAGCTGATTAATCGGCACCGGTAAAGTCAGATCTCCTGACTTGTCTTTTAATAACATAAATGGCCTGCTAGCATCGTTTGAAAGTGACAGCCCATAGGGAAACAACTCAACCAGATCTTTTTCTTCAAAGTTAACATTTTCATCCTGCGGCTTTGAAAACAAAATGTCGGCAACTAAATTTTGAGGAGATTTTAAATTTTCAGAATTCATTATTGAACCAACTCGCCACGCAGCACATTTGGAGACGCAAAAGTGATCTTAACAGGAACCGTCTTACCGATGAGACTTTCGCTCCCCAGAAAATACACCAGTTTGTTTTGAGTACTTCGACCCTGTGCTTTTCCCTGAACATTGATCTGCTCTACCAAAACATTGAGTATTTGCCCGTCATATTTTTTTGCAAGCTCAAAGGCCTGAGTCTCATGCGAATCGAATAGCGCATTCAGTCTGCGATTCTTAACTTCTTCAGGCAAATGATCAGTAAATGATGCAGCTTTCGTAAAAGGCCGAGGAGAGTACATAAAGGCAAACATCGTTTCAAAACCAACTTCTTTAA
>JAYVIY010000468.1:0-6268 GCA_043769795.1 Pseudobdellovibrio sp.
TTTGTTTTTAGCAATGAGACATCGGCTGTGTTGTAGGTGATCAATGATGAAACATTCAGCGCTGAAATTGCGCCTGATACAGTTGGGGTTAGAGCAAAAGGCGTACTACTGGTTACCCCCGTGCTGCGAACTGCGTAGACAAAACCGATACACATTTCATCTCCGGAACCTTCACCGAAGGAAGTGCTGTTTGAGCGCGAGGTGCTGTCGTAAGTGCATTTGACCTGGATTTGATTACCGGTAGAAACCGGAATAATCGAGTTATAAAAATAATTTAATTGCCATTCAAAACGCCAGTTCGGCGTAAACGAATAGCATTGTCCAGTACTTGCATTTTCAATTCTGATTTTTTTACCTATGCTGTGCATGTGCGGGAAGACCCCGTAAAAGCCCGAATAGCCAGAAGGCATTGCAGCTTGGCCTGAAACTAAATACGCTGTCTGTCCTGCCGGTATAGGCGCACCAGATGCGCCTACGATCAACCAATCCGCCGGCCACTGAACCTGATTTGAAAGTTTCAGCAAAACTTTTGATTTATCAGTTTTACCCAAAGTCTGGTTGGCTATGTTGTAGTGAACCTGGAGTACAAGTTTACGTCCGCCAAAAACTTTAAGTCCGGTTTGTAATGGCAATTCCTGTAAACCTACCCCTGGGGCCCAGATCACTAAAGGATCTGCCGCAATGAATTGACTGACGGCACCGTTAAGCACAGCCGAAGCACCGCCATTACATTCGTATCCTGAACCCGTATCCAACGACTGCGCAATGGCCGCATCGTTGCTGGACTTTGGCTGATATAAAATCATATGATGAACAATTCCTGTGTTGCCGGGAAAAACCTGGTAAGCCGTCATATACTTGTCTGTAGCGGTCAGTGAATCAATTACGAAACAACGGTACTCGTCGACCTTTCCCGGTGGTGGCGTAGCGGTGAATGACTGCTTCATTGAGGCCGCAAAAACAGTTATGCCATCGACGACTAGGCTCAGAGTAGTTGGTTTTGTCAGAGCAAGTTGTGATTCGTTGCTATCAATTAGTTTTCCGGCACTGCTTACCTTTTGGTCGATCCATTTTGTTATAATATCAATTTCAGATTGTTGAAGTCTGGCATCGTTTGCAAAAGTCGGACTGTTGCAGCCTTCTGCCTGACTGACATCGAACGGAGGCATCTCTCTTGAAACAACCGCGGGCTTGATGAAGCTTGCTTTTTCGGCCACTTTATCTGAGCTTTCAAATGAAATATGCGATGCTACGTTTCCTGCAGAATGGCAACGGAGGCAACGGGTCTCCAAAATAGGTTTAACATTTTTATAGAACTCAGTAGACTGGGCACTGGCGCTGGGTGGGGGTAAAACAACAGGCGGAGTTACCGAGCCCGTGCTGCTCACCATTTGAATTGAATCTTCGCTCGCAGAAATACGACCGCAATTCTGAAATAGAGTCGTTGTCAAAATGCTCACCAATAAAAGCGAAAATATCACGATCACTTGTGAATTGAGTTTCATGTTCTATTTATCGGATTTTAAACGAAACTATTGAGTCGTATCTCAAATTGAGACAGCGATTTTTGATTTTTAGTTGCTAAGCAGCAGGAGCGCTCGGAGACTTCGGTGGAGTTAGAATATTTCTTATTTTCGCTAGCAGTTTTTCCAGATTGAAAGGCTTTTCGAGAAAATGTATCTGATCATGTTTTAAGAAGTGTGTACTGATCTTCTTTTCTCCGTATCCCGACATAAAAAGAACCGGAACGCTGGGTAAATTTTCTTTCTTTAGCAAAAAATTACATTGCGAAGCCAAGTCAATACCCGACATTCCCCCAAGGCCAAGACTGATATCGGTGATCAAGAGGTCGATTTTAGCAATCTTTTCGCCTAACATAGTTTCCGCATTGGGAAAGTGAACCGCCTCAAAACCTTGAGCTTGCAATAGCTCAACACAAATTGTACCGATATCGAGTTCATCGTCGACGACCGCGATTCTAAATTTTGAGTTAGTTTTCATCAAACACATTATCGGTTCAAAAAATGCACTTCTTAAGAAGATCTCGGCTCAAAACTTCTTTACTAGACTGGCATAGATGTTGAAATAAACCAAAATTAAGTTTAAAACACGTTTCCGGAGGCATTATGAGACCCAGTCACATTCTTTTTTCATTGTTGTTAGTTTCTCTTACAGTTATCTCATCCCAGGCGATGGAGCTAGGGCCCGCAGCCATTGCAGGCAATGGCTGTTACGGAGCCACACAAATCATTGAAACCGGCGACGGTCGCCTGATTCTTCCAATTCGAGTAAGGGTTAACAAAAAAGCTGATGCGGCTTTTGACCGCAAGACCTGCAACGTCAGAGTACCTGTTAGCCTTGCTGCAAATGAAAAACTTGAGGTCTTAGATGTTTCATACCCTTTGCGTGTCGTTGCCTACCAAGGGTCTGAAGTTAAATCTGCTCTGAATGTTTCAATTGTCGGCCAAAGAACTTCCGATCTGGCTTTGACGGTCACTGCAATTGATCAGAATATTTCAATGACTGAACTACTTCAGACTGAACCCTCTAAAGTTTTAGCGGAATCAAAGTGCGGCGTCGACACCATGCTCACGGGCAACTTGAGTGTTCTCGTAACCGGACAGGCCCGCGCCTTTGTTTCGACCGGTTCGAGCCAAGTTGCTTTGAAGGTAGTCGCCTGCGGTAATTGAGGAATTTCAAAGACTATTGAGAACACGTTGAATTTCTTCATCGCGATTATAAGCATGAAATGAAAGCCTAATGCCCGGCCCCCGCTTAGCGAAACTGATTTTTGATCGGGTTAAATTTCTCATAACGCTCTCTAAAGTTGATGTGTCCGGCGGAACAAAATTGATCATTGGACCATTGCAAATAACTTTAAATTTTCGGTCTTTAAGTTCATTTTCCAAGGTCGTTGCAAGCCGCGAAGCTTCGTTAAAAATATTATTAATTCCTGCTTTCATCAATAAATCAAGACTGGCCGACATCGCAATGATCTCGATCATTGCTTTAGAACCGGGCTCATATCTACTCGAGTCGATCTTGGGTAAATTGGAATCTTTTTTTTCGGTGTCCGGCGTTCCATAAGTCATGGCTCCCACTTCGTGAGGCTCAAGCTGACTCATCCTTTCCTTTTTAATTGCCATAAAAGCCGCGCCGTAAGAGGAGCAAAGCCATTTGTGACTGCCACCGCAAATGACATCAAAGCCCGTTTCGTGGAAGTTGATCGGCCTTACACCGACACCTTGAATAACATCGGCAACCAGCCAGATATTACGTTCTTTGAGGGCCTGAGAAATTTCTTTCAGATCAGTCACTGCACCCGTCTGGTATTGCACCCAAGAAACGGCAACTACTTTTGTTTTGGCATTAACTTGAGCCAGCAATTTTCTTGCGGGAGTTTGCCACTGTTCTGAAT
This sequence comes from Pseudobdellovibrio sp., assembly GCA_043769795.1. Classification (GTDB taxonomy): domain Bacteria; phylum Bdellovibrionota; class Bdellovibrionia; order Bdellovibrionales; family Bdellovibrionaceae; genus Pseudobdellovibrio. Next base: position 3,419 of record JAYVIY010000468.1, read on the forward strand.
GAACCTGAATAAGCTTGGCCCCACTTTTCTGCGCAGCTTTCATCCAAGGATAATAGTTTGTCGGATACTCTTGATCCCAGATCAGAATTTCGTCATCCGGATTTAATTCTATTCCGAGCGCGACCTGTGAGAGCGCCGAGGCCGTCGTCTGAAAAAAAGAAACCTCGTCCTGATCGGCCCCGATAAATTCAGCTAATTTTTTTCGCGTGAATTCAGTTTGATCCCACCCGCTTTGCGCACAAAAAGCCCCTTCTTTATAGAATCGATCCAACCATTGTACTGCCAGATTTCGATTTTCATCGGGAATCAATGACTGACCGGCATTATTCAAATGGACCATTTCATTATGGCTATAAAAATGTGACTTAAATTCTTCGATTTTCACTTTAAAACCGAAAATGCTGGTGCCGAATTCTTATCAAGTCGGCAAAAAGACTTCATCGAAAAGCCTGCATAAGTAATATAAAGTAACTGTTGAGTTACAGGGTTCTGACGCATCCAATAGATGTAGGCCGGTGCTCCGTCGTCATAAAGAATTTCAGTACGAGCGGTTCCGTCCTCGAATTTCATCACGCCATTTTTCTTCCAGTAATCAGACATCTCGTTGCGCGAAATGTCCAGATTCCAGTTACTGAATTCATTTTCCTCGGCAAAGAAAGAAAAAATTGTTGAAAAATTCGGTCTATTTTCAACTTGATCGATCATCACCACAGCATAGTGCACATGCATCGGGTCATACTGACCTAAGTGTCGACACTCACCGCTATAAACGGTCGGAGTCAGGCTAGGTTCAACCCCCACCTGTGTAAAATCGTTGACCAGTTCCTGCATGTACTCGGTGCAATTTTCATAACATGGGTTGGGTGGCAAAGACGGAATTTCGGCAGCACCCGCTGCAGGCAACAAACTATTCAAAAAGAGAAAAACTATTAAAAAGCTGTTATTGTTAGGCATACCTAAAGTTAGTAGTTTGAATTTAAGAGGTCAATACAGAAACTAATTGCAGCTATCTATCGCCTTAACTTGAGCAGTCAGTCCGACCGGGCAACTTTGACCGGCTTCGATGACAACAAGCTTGGCTGAGGTTGTAGGATCATGGCAAAATGTGAACTGTGAAAAACTTTCGGTCGTAAGAAAAATTCCGGTGGCTTGTTGGGTGGCATCGCAAGCAGTTGGAGGCCCGCCGGTATAAATTTTCTTGACCGTGTGGGTTTCTAGCGCAAATTCTCCGATTTGAGTTGAGGTCAGTTCTATGGATTGCTGGCTGGAAGTTCCGAGATTGCAGACCTTAATACTCAGATCGCGACTAGTCAGGTTGTCGATATTTACGACACTTGTCACACTAACGTCACAGGCTTTGTCACAACCAACCAACAGAGCGAGCAAAAGCAACAAAGGAAGCGAAACCAAACTTTTTTGAAGTAGAAAATGTATCATGAGAGTTTTAATATCAAAGTCTATGCCAAATCGAAGGTTTGCGACCAATTCTTTACACAGCCACATTCGACGAGCTTTGAATAAAAAAAAGAGCCACATTCCTGTGACTCTTTTAGTGAAACTTAAGATTTTAGAATTGATTAGTCAGCTAAAAGAGAGAAACCCAACATTAAAGAATACAACTGAGAGCTGTATCCGGTTTGGATGTCAAAAGTGTGACAGCCAGCATATTGATGAACCGCAACTTCTTTACCTTTTACCATTACGCTTACTACTGAAGACGGAGCATCTGTACACATCGGCTCATTCGCATTTTCATCAACAAGTTTTACATCAACAGAAACAGTTGCAATCTTTTTATTCAAGCTCTTTAAAGCCGCTGCAGATAACTGAGCAAGTACAGTTTTAGTTGCTGTGCCGCTTCGCAGTTCTTGAACCGAACTGATTACGTTTCCGGTTACATCAACATAAAGAGTTCTTGTTGTAGGTCTTGGAGAGAAACCAGAATTTTGTACATACTTAACCAAAATCGGCGGTGCCATCGAAGTTTCTAATAGGTTTTCTTCTGCGCTTTGAAGAGCCATAGGTTGTAAAGACAATTCCATTTTAGATTCTTCTACGACTGATTTAGCATTCAAGCGATCGTAAAATGCGGTTTTGTATGTTGCTGTCGCTTTTACAGCTACAAATGTTTTACAAGTCATTTGACTTGGATCAAGAATGGTAATCTGCTGTAAAATTCCGTCAACTGGTCGCGAATCCTGAGCGGCTACAACGTGGCGAATTCCACAACTGTCAGTTTTAACAGATAGAATTGGCAACTCAACCATCAAAGGACGACGTAACACCATTGCGCACATACGATTCGGTGGACATTGATTAAGCTCTGCAACAAACAGTTTAACTTGAGCTTGATCATAATTTAAAGTCAGTTCTGCACCGCCTGGATTACGTACGTGACCCACAGAAAAATTAGCTTTCTCCACTTTGAACTGCAGTAAGCCCTGTGCTTTTAACATCTCTGTGTCTGCAGAAGAAACAGCGCCGATTAACATTGTTATAGCCAATAATAGTTTTTTCATTTAATTCTCCCGAATTGTTTTAGTTTTTTGTTGTTGGCGTACTTATAGATTTATTTTTAAATTATTAAAAATTATTTATTATTATCTTTCTGCATTATAAATTCTAATGTAAATAATGCAGAGCTTGGTTCCATTATGGGCTTGGTTCTTCAAGCGAAAAGAGTGGCCTTTGTATTGCTATCTAACCACTTATCTGAGGTGAAACTATGATATTGCATTCAATACTGCTTACATTCTTGATAACAATAGGTGCTGCCGCCCAGGAATCACCACCTTTTGCAAATATTACCATCGTTGACTACCGCGGAAGTGGTTGTGACGCTGAATCCGC
>JAYVIY010000469.1:0-6261 GCA_043769795.1 Pseudobdellovibrio sp.
AAATCTTCGAGCTCAACCTTTAAGGCGCTGATACCTATGCGACCCGCTAGCGGGCAGTAAATTTCAAGCGTTTCCTGGGCGATACGTTCTTGTTTTTCATAAGGCATGTGGCTCAGGGTTCTCATGTTATGTAGCCGGTCGCAGAGTTTCACCAAGACAACCCGCACATCCTTACCCATGGCAATAATCATTTTACGGATATTCTCACCCTGCTTATCAAAACTATTACGAAAATTCATCTGACCGATTTTTGTTACACCATCCACAAGAGTTGCAACCGTTTCTCCGAACTCTCGCTTCACATCTTCAAGAGTAACGCCAGTGTCCTCAACCGTGTCATGCAGAAGCCCCGTGACAATCGTATCAATATCCAAATGAAGATCGGCTAGAATACCGGCCACGTTCAGCGGATGAGAAATATAAGGCTCACCCGATCTGCGAATCTGACCTTCATGAGCTTTTTCAGAAAATAAATAGGCTTTTTCAATAATATTAATCGGAGCTGTCGGATGATAGGATTTAATTTTTTCGCAAAGCTCGGCAACATTTTTAATGTGTTTAAGCGGCAATCTATCTTCGGAGGAGGTTTCTAACATCACTTTAAATTATAAAACAAAAAAACCCGCTAATTAAGCGGGCTTTTTAAATTCAACTAAAAACAGACTAAAGGCAGTAGTACTGAAATAGCCAATTCATTTGATTACTTGTTTAGGTCTTTGAGCATTTCAGTTTGAGCCGTTAAAGGATCAATTTTTGATTCGAAACCAACGTTGCCAATTGCTACTTCGCGAAGCGAATTCACGATATATTTATTGTTTTTCGTAGCCACTGTGCAATCACTGCCTTTTAAAAGCTGCTTAGCACGCTTTGCCACCAATAAAACCAAAGCAAAACGGTTAGGAACTTTATCCATGCAATCTTCAACTGTTACTCGAGCCACTTTTATACCTCTTTATCTAGTCTAACATTTAATAATAAGTATTATATAGTAGCTCTAACCTATCCATTTCTCAACTGTTTTTTTGAATTCTGCGTAAGAACGCTCGAAATCGTCATTAACGATCTGCACATCAAATTCATGAGCTTTTTGCATTTCCTTTTCAGCATTGATCATCCGGACCTCTAGATCAGGCGGCGGGCCTCCATCACGTTTGATAACGCGACGCTTTAGCTCTTCAATCGACGGGGGAAGTATAAAAACCGTACGAGCTTCGGGGTACTTCGATTTAAAGGTCACTACACCCTGAATATCGATATCCATAATAACTACCTTATCTCGAGCCCAAGCCAGCTGAATCTGTTCATGGGAGGTTCCATACATGTTTGTGTGAACCTGTGCCCACTCGACGAAAAAGCTATCTTCAACCTTCTTTGCGAACTCTTCATTGGAGATGAAAAAATAAGGCTTACCCTGGCTTTCATTGTGACGCATAGCCCGGGTTGTGTAGGTGATAATATCATGCAGTCGGCCATCTTCTGCCGCAAGTCTTTCAACGAAACTACTTTTTCCGGCACCGCTCGGGGCCGCTACGATAATCATTCTGGTTTTCATTCGATGTTTTGCACTTGCTCTCTAATTCGTTCAATTAATGTTTTAGCTTCTACCACTGCTTCAGTAATTCCAGAAATCTGGCTCTTTGATCCAATGGTGTTTACTTCTCGCAGCAATTCCTGCGTATAAAAATCGAGTTTCTTTCCTTCTACAACCGCCAAATCAACTAACTTATCGAAATTTGAAATGTGCTCGGTCAAACGTGTTATTTCTTCACTGATATCGGCTTTTTCCAACTGAATGACAATCTCTTGTGAAATGCGTTGAGGATCAACTTGAAGTCCTGCCACTTCTTTAGGAAGTCTTGCCTTAACTTTAGACTCAAATCTTTCTTGCAACAGTTTGTTAGCCTCATCCCGGAGTTTACCTATTTTACCGATGTGTCTGTTGAGTTCTTTAAGATTTTTTTGCAGGTCTTTTTTGAGCGCCGCTCCCTCGCGTAGTCTTTCCACATCAAACTTCTTCAAAGCCGCCTCAAAATTTTTTCGGAGCAGTGTTGCCTCAGCCGGAGATACTGAATCACTTTCTTCCACCTGAATAACATCAGGTTGTTTACTGATCTGCTCCAAGCGGATTGCTTCATTGATTCTCAAGTCCGTTGAAAGTTTTTTAAACGCTTTCATATACTCGTTTGCAAGTTTTGAATTGATGACTATCCGGCCTGCTCCAACGCCTGACTTTATTTTCCGGGAAATATAAATATCGACAGTGCCTCTTAGTACCAGATGCGAAAACTTCTTTTTCAGCTCGGATTCAAATGGAAAATAAACCCGTGGCAAATGAAAGCGAGTTTCTAAAAATCGTCCATTGACGGCACGAATACTGACTTCAAGCGAAATTTCGTTATTTTGTGTTCGGAAATTTCCGAAACCTGTCATACTTTTCATACAATTATTATGCGATTTTCTCTGGAAGGGCGCAAACCTAAGATAGAAATCGCGCCAGCTCCTGCTCTTGATTAGACCAAAGGATAGTGGCATCCCGCTTAAACCAAGTTTTTTGTTTCTTAATCAGTTGCATGGTACTGAGGTTAATATTTTCAAACAGCCACTTTTTATCCCTGCCCGACTTTAAGTATTCGAAAGTTTCCTTATAACCCACGCTCTGTAACGGAGCCCAATCACTAAAACCTCGAGTGATTAAGCTCTGGGTTTCATCGATGATTCCGGTTGTAATCATTTTTTCAGTTCGCTTTGCCACCGGAGTTTCATACAGATTTTTTTCTGCATCAAAGCCGATTTTTAGATACGGAAACGGAAACTCATTTTTGTTGCTGGATTCAGGCGCGTGTAAGCGGCTTGGAACAGCACCTGTATACCTGATAATTTCAATTGCCCGCACCAAACGATAATGGTCATTTATGTGTATCTTCGAATCCGGATCCTTTAACTTTAATTCCTCAAACAGTGATTGCGCACCGGAATTTAGCAACTCGTCTTCTATCGTCTTGCGAAATGCAGCCGGTATCGGAGCCACATCGAACATCCCCTTTTCGAGGGCCTGAATATAAAAACCGGTTCCTCCCACTATAAAAAGCGGAAATTGAAGTTTTTCTTTAATCAATCTGTAAAAATCTTTCACATAGTCGCCCGCTGTCACTTCCCGCGGCGCCTCAATATACGAATAGAGCAGATGCGGAACGACCGCTTTCTCAGCAGCCGTCGGCGCCGCTGAGCCGATAGTCAAATCGCGGTAAAGTTGAATACTATCAATATTAACAATCGAACCACGGTATTTTTCCGCTTGCTTCAAGGCCCAAGAACTCTTGCCCGACGCCGTCGGCCCGACTACAAATATACATTTTTTATTTGAGTTTTCAGTTAATTCGGCCAAACAACTTTTCCAGTTCCAAAAAAGATTTATCCACCGAAACCGGGCGTCCGTGTGGACAAAAACTTGAAAGAGCAAACTGATCCATCGATATCAAAAGCTCAGTCATCTGCGCTACACTCAGACTTTGCCCGGCTCTCACAACTGAATGACAGGCCATTGTGGCAAAAAAGTCTGAAATCTTTTTTTCGATTGCAAAACTTCCGCCGTTATTAAGTAGCTCAAAAGCCATTTTATCAAAAACCAGCGGCAGGCTCGAATCTTTTATTAGAACGGGCGCCGAGTTTATTCCGATCGATTCAGGCCCGAGGCGTTCAATCGTAAATCCTAGTTTTACAATATCGTCCTTGAAATTCAGAAGCGCTTCAACTTTGTCTTCGCTGAGATCAATCGCCAAAGGAAATAAATAATTTTGGATCTCGAAATATCCAGCTTTCCAACTTTTCATTAAACTTTCAAAGACGACCCTTTCGTGGGCCGCATGCTGGTCTACAAAGACCAGGCGGTCTTCCTTTTGACAAACAATATAAGTTAAATTGGCCTGCGCTAGGACTTGCAGGCTTGACCAATAACCGCCTGTTGGCTCAGACCTAATATCACTAGTTTCAATTTTTAATTTAGCCAGCTGATCGGTTGATATTTTGAAATCTTTATTTTTAAATTGAGTATTTGAGAAACTATGGTCGGAAAATTTCAACGACGGGGCGGGAACGACAGGCCATTGCCGCTGAACATGTTGATCAGCAGGTGGACTATAATTGCCTACCCAAGGAGCCTTTTCGAGCGCTCTTCGTAAAGTTGAATGAACAATTCTAAATGCTGAACTGGCATCTTGAAACTTAACCTGAGATTTCGTTGGATGAATGTTCACATCGATCTCATCCGGCTTGCAATCAAGCCAAACAACAACGTGCGGATACTCTCCGTGCATCAAAAGACTCCGGTAAGCATCGGTCACTGCCGCCTGCAGGGCCCGATCTTGCACCCAGCGATTCTGGGCAAAAATCCAGATCTGCCTAGAGGTCTTCGCCACTTCATGAGGCGAGGAAAACACAATATGACAGTTGAAACCCGAATGAGACTCTACGGCTTCAAAAAATTCTTTTTTCTCAAGAACATCGCAAACTCTTGCAATTCTTTCCGAGCGCTTCGGATAAAAAAGCTGCAGCTGACCGTTGCTCGTCAATCTAAATTCAACTTGCGGCTGAGCCAGAGCCAGTGCTTTGACTACCGCTTTGATCTGCGTAACTTCGCTCGATTCCGACTTTAAAAATTTAAGACGTGCAGGTACATTTTCAAATAAATTTTCAATTTTTATTTCAGTTCCGGAACTAGGCGCACTGGGTTTTATTTCAGATATCACCCCGAAATTCGATTCGATCTGTGAAGAATTTTTTTCTCCGGATTCGGTACTTTTTAACGTCATTCTAGAAACGGCTGCAGCACTGGCCAAGGCTTCGCCGCGAAAACCGAAAGTATGCAAATTCCATAGGTCATCAGTCCTGGTAATCTTACTGGTGGCGTGTCTTTGCAACGCCTTATCTAAATCTGCTGAAAGGATGCCATTGCCGTTGTCCTGAACTCGGATAAACCGACCGCCCTCAGAAATTTCAATTGATATCTGATCACTACCGGCATCGAGGCTGTTTTCTATTAACTCTTTAACCAGGTGTGAAGGTCGCTCGACCACTTCACCGGCTGCAATTTGATTTATAATTTCAGAAGACAAAACCTGGATCATTTAACCCTCAAAATAAAAAAGAAAGCCCTACACCGGCATAATTTGATTTATCCACATAATACTTAATTGCAAGGTCAATGGCTGATTTTTTAAAACTATAAAGCCACCCTAATTCAAGCGCTAGGCCAAGCGTAATTTCATGCATATCGTATTTTCGCAGCAAGGTATCCACCTGCACGAAAGAAAAATGTGAGAAGAAACTTCCCGAGAATCTGATCTGTGAGCGCTGAAAAACAACCATTGGATTTGAAAAACCGAAGTCAGCCCAGAGGTTAAGGGCCTTTGCCGACCCTCCGGTTTTTTCCGCATAATATTTCGGTGCAGCGAAGGCGCCGAGAATACTCCATGAAATAAGCGAAATATTTTTGTAGCCTATTGCATACAGATTGTCAGACTGTTCTCCGCCCAGAATATTTTCGCGGTAACTGATCGACTGAAGAGTCGGCCCACCATAAAGTCTTCCGAAGAGCTGAACTTCTTCTTCATCTTCATCCTGCGGATTTTCTTTAGCTCTTTTCAATGCGTCTTCATAAATGAGCTCGTCGAGGTCTCTTTCTTTAAAGGGCCCCTTACCTTCGATATCCAATTCATAATCAACAATATAGCCGATTTTACCGCTCTTCAGTTTTATCCGGTAAAAAGCACCATAGGTTTTGTCAGAAATATCATAGGTATCGCCCTGTTTAACTTCAGCGATGATATCCGAATCAAAATCGGCATCAGCATAAATTTCAACATCTGGGCTCAAAATTTTAGCTTTTTGCGAAGCAAATGCTAACGGCATCACAAAGAAAATACAGAGGGCAACAAGGGTTTTCACAAGAGAAGAGTATAGTAGAAAGAAGCTACATTTTTAAAGAAAGATTTTTGCCTTTTAACACTTTTTCGCTTTTCTGAGGAACCTTCACCGGAAGACGTAAAAGATGAGCGGGAGATTCAGATCGGGTATCCAAAAATGCTCTTATTTTAAGCCCCGCCTGCTCCGGGCTTCGAATATAAATAACCGGGTCAAATCCGCAGTTACGGCAAACCATAGACGTTCGCCATTTTGCCTGCGCAAAGGCCTCTCCAACCATTAAAAAAATTGCAATAAAATACAGACCCCGAGGATCGAGAGTTTTGTAAACCGCGTAGGTCA
>JAYVIY010000470.1:0-2284 GCA_043769795.1 Pseudobdellovibrio sp.
AGTTGCGGTTGCATGAACTTCTTAGCCGTGTGTTTCAGAATCTGTGCGCCTCCGCTGACTGAACCAGTGAAGACCACATGTTGTATGTCGAGCTCTTCAATAATCTTTCCGGTGGTCTCATGGTTAACTACAATCTGCTGCAAAAGATTTTTTATCCCGCCGAGTTCACCCAAAGCCTTTTCAAAATGAGCACCGATGGCAGGAGTTTGACTGGAATGCTTCAAAAGAACCGAGTTTCCCGCAAGCAATGCCGGCACCACTGAATTAACTGTGACCAAGAGCGGGTAATTCCAGGCCGAAATAATGAAAATTAAACCCAATGGCTCGCGGCTAATCGCGCGATAAAAACCTGGCTTTTCGGGAAGTGTTAGGGTTTTTAAACTTTCTGCTGCCACTGAGCAGAGGTAATTTCCGCGCTCCATCAAACCATTGACTTCGCCACCCGCCTGACTGATTGGCCGACCCATTTGTAAACTGATATCCCGAGCAATTAACTCTTTATTATCTGTAAAGTAAGCTAAAGCTTTCTGTACCAGTTCGATTCTTTTCTCCAGCGAAAATTTTTTCCATTGGAGTTGCGCCTCATTCGCACTGGTCACTTTTGTTTTAACTGAACTCAGCTGATCTATCGGATACTCTCCGATGATTTCCTGGCTGTACGGATTTTTTACTTTAAGAATTTCATTCATGCCGGCCCCTTATAATATTGATATAAAGGTTAATACTGAAAACCCACTGAAGTAAGCATTTTTTAGCTGGACCCCAAATCAACAGGGGTTTAGTTCAAGGAACACATTTTTATTGGCCCAAAAGCCAGTCGTGCTTTTTATAATAGAAACTAAAAAAAGCTTCGAAGCTCGCCCCAAAGACTTCCATTTTCGATCTGACTGAAATCATAAACATCGAATCCTACATTGAATTCGCTTATTGCAAGCAGTGTTTCAGAAAATTCTTCCGCCGTCGGCGTGATAATTTTACCGCTTGCACTTCGAAATGGTGTGACCTCAACATGAACCAGCGCTTTTGTGTTTGAATTCACCTGACTAATAAAATCAGCTGCCGCTTGCTGAGTCCAGCGCGGATTAAAGTTCTCGGTACCGAATTCGGCGGCCCACTGCTGCCAGATCAATTCGGCAGATAGAAAGTCTAAACCCAGGCCACCCTTTAATTGAAGAATACCCTCAATATCAAGACCGATGTGGTCTTTGATGTCCTGGGTTGAAAATAGTTTTGCGTTGGCAGCTGCCGGCCAAGTGTGAACGAGAAATGAACGTTTATTATAGAGGTGCGCGGCCGTATTCATCAGTATAATGAGCTCTGTCATTGCATCAGCTCTGAATTTTAACCAGTTCTCATCGCCGAGAGTTCCCAGCGGAAACAAGCGTTTAAATTTCGCATTAGCAACCGGATTATAATCAGATTCTTTTTGCCATTTATAGTCAATGAAAGGTTCGACTATTTCTATTCCGTCGATGTAGGGATTGCGCGTGATCAAATCTTTGTAAAACCCGAACAACCAAGATCTGAATTCAGGATGCGAGGCCGAGAGCATATACATGTTTTCCGCAGGCAAATAGTCGGTGCCGTTAATATTTTTAGCTCGCCACGCAGGCTTTACATCCCATAGTGATTTGAAATTATTCACCGGAACACAGGCCACCACTTTAATTCCGAATTTTTTTGCTTCAATAGAAAGAAAACGAAGAATATTCAATCGACCGAAGCCCTCTTCGACTCGAGTAAATGGGTATTCTGTCTGGTAGCTGGCACCAAAAACCGGATTATAGGCATAGACAAAGAGTGTATTAATTCCGCCGGTTATTGCTTTTGATACAACTTTTTTTGAAATTTCACTGGGTTCTTCGCCTGGGAACATTTCATAGAAATATCCAATATCAACCCGCAACCCACGTAGGCCAATGACGGGGTCGGAAATCTGCTGACTTGCCAACGTGAGCAGTGAAATGAATAAAAATTTCAATAAAAAGGGTGTGTTCACATTCTCCAATGTCTTTAATTTTCAAAAGAGGTGCAACGTCGCTAACTTCTGTGTTAATACCATGGCCATGAACCCAAAGAGTAGTCCTTTTAAAACAATTCCAAAAAAATATCAACCAACGGGTTTTGAAATAATTCATGAGGATCCAGACCTCATTGTGGGAAATAAAGAACCCGGTTTTTTAACAGTGGCGGCTAAATGGGAAAAATCGAACACGGTTCACAATGCACTTAATCAGTACGTACGAAAAGGCAGTAGCATTTCGAAAAAATCGGTCTTTGTGGT
>JAYVIY010000471.1:0-2282 GCA_043769795.1 Pseudobdellovibrio sp.
AGGATTCGGGCTGAGTAAAAAGGCTTTAACTCCCGAAACCAAAAAAGGCGCGTTTCTTTCTAATGTAACTTATTTTTTTGCTAAGTTCGCTTTTCAGGACGATTCTGAACTCATTAAAAAATTGGAAGCCGTAGGTCGAAAAAATAAATCAGTTTCACCTGAATTGATGTCTCTCAAAACAGAAAAATTTCAAATAAAGAACCTGGTAGAGACTTTGCCCGAAAAACAAATTATTCTGCATACAACTTTTGTTAAAATGAATCCCGAAAAATTAATTTCTAAAAACACCTATCTTCTCATTTACTGGGTAGAAGACCAAAAAAACAAAACCAAATCTTTAATCACCGGATTTCCGGTTGAAACAAGTTTTGTTGATAGAGTTTTAGATGAAAAAAATATCGGATCGAAAAAACCAATCAGCACTCACTACAACGCCTGGATTTCAGCGTTAACAAACGCTAAAGAAACTTTAATGGGTTCCACAGAGGTCAGGTGAGACTCGCGTTTACTCAGCATAGGCTATTTCGGAAATCACCTGCGAATCTTTCCAAACTTTGCGGTGCAATAGGCGGCCATCGCGATAAAGTTCCTCTACCTTGTGTTCCACACCGGCCTCATCTTTTACATAGGTCCAACTCTTTCCATCCGGCACTCCGCTCTTAAAGTTGAATTCGGAAAGCACTTTCCCTTCTGTATCGCGAACTACTGTAACACCATGATAACGCACATCAGAGGGGGCCTGGATGCTTTTCGGATTTATAGTAAAAGCATCCACCTGTCTAATAGTTTTTATTTTTCCCAATAAATCCGTTTGCAGTGAGAATCCTATCCATTGCGATTCGGAAATTTTCCGCTTTAACTCCATGACCATTTCGCCTGAAAATTCAAAAGCTCTGTAAATCATTCCGAGGCCATCCGGAACCAATGCGGATAAAAGCCGGTCTGTATCCGGAAAGTAAAATTTTACGTAACCTGTATCTTGTCCGGCTTCAAAAAGATTTTCCTGCGACCCCGTACGACGCCAACCCGTAAAAAGTGTTTGATCTAATTTGGGCTCGGAAACCACACCAAGGTCTTTCAAATTTTCCATCAGGTGATATTCAGGAATTTCTGAATTCGGTTTCTTTTTGTACATAATCCACTGGCCAATTGAAACTCGCGTTTGCAGATACGGCCTCAGAGAATCATCGTTTCCCGATAATTCTATAATGCGCCCGTCATCGTCGGAGCGAACTGAAAGTCTACCCAGGATTCTCCCATTGCTATCGAGCTTTGCTAGTTGCTCGAAAGACAGATTGCCTGTTGGATAAAACTCTCTCCGGACATCGATATCAGGTGCCAGATTCAATGATTCCAATTTTATGCTTTTATCGTCGTCGTAGTAATGTCTGTAGTGCAGCACGGGGAAGCGCCCTTTTTCAGAATCTTTTAAAACCTTACCCTTGGCATTGTACTCCTTGCAGAAAACAGCCATGTTGCCTTCATATTTTTCCCAAAGCAGTAACGTGCCATCAACCGAATATTTAGTTTTTTCAACAATGTCATCTTTCTGCCATCGGTTATCTTCCAGAAGCACGTGAGCCTCGTTCGCCGAATAAATTCGCTGAATTCCATCACGCGAATTTGATTTGTATTCAGAGTACTCAATCAGAAATCCATCCTGAAATTTCTCTCGCGCAACCCAGTACTCGTCGGTTTCGCTAAAATAGATTGTTCGTGAGATAAGCTGACCTTCAGCATTTTTAAATTCTTCTGTTTTCATATTAGATATAATCTAAATATGTATGAAGTTTGTCAATAATGCGTGCAAACCCGATCCGGTCTTTACTTCGAACGAATTTTTGCAAAAATCATATAACCTATAGCAACTCCACAGAGACCGAAAAATCCAATTGAAGAAAGTGCAATAAATTGATTTCGCCCTGTTAAGAGAATCCAAAAACCGATAGCGACAAAACCGATTGATATGAGTTCTAAGAAAATAAGTTGCGTAAGGTTATGAGACTTGGCTGAATTTTTATAGGCCTCAGATACTTTCAGCTTTTCAGCAGATTTGGTCAGTCGTTTAGTCATCTTTTTGGCGTAGAAATAATACCACACATAGAAAACAGGCAACAAAGCAACATTAAGCCACCAACCTATAGCTACCTGAACCACGACAATAGTAGGCAGCATGACCATATACATTTTTTTGTAAAAAGTTCGGATTAGAGCCCTCTGATCGTCTGACTCTAAGACATAACCTGAGCCCATAACACCGAAAGGATAAAATAAAGTATTCC
>JAYVIY010000472.1:0-2277 GCA_043769795.1 Pseudobdellovibrio sp.
TTATAGTTACGTGGAGGGTAGCGAATATCTTTTACGGCCGCATTATGATTTTTGGTCACAAAATCTGTACACGCAGTTGGCTATTTTTGTCGGGTCTGACCTTAGTAGAGACATTCAGTACAGCGATGGAGCCGTCTTACCCCTTAATCAAGCGTACGTTGGCGTGAATGTTAAAAATGTCTGGTCGTATGATGAAAAGAATTTCTTGCAGACATCTTTTTCTTTCAATCGGCGGAACTTTAAAAACCACAGCCAGCCGGTTGACAAGGAAAGAGTCGACCAAGAGCTAGCGTTGAATCTGAAATACAGCCATTATATTTTGCCGAAGCTTTTTATCTATGCAACAATCGATCATGTCGGCAATCAATCAACCTTGGGTGCAGGTGATGTCCGAGATAAAAACTATAAGACCTCGGTTCTTTCGCTGGGCATTAACTGGGATGTGTTTGAGTGAGTTCCGCTTTTAAAATCGAAAACATAGACAGCCTTATTGAACTTGCCAAATCAAAAGATCCTAGAGCTCAGAGCGAGTTAATAGTTCTGACACAGCAACGACTTTTTAAGTTCTGTATTCTGCTCGGCAACAATCGTGAATTGGCCGAAGACCTCTGCCAAGAGGCTTATGTAAAAGCCTTTAATAGCCTAGCAAGATTGAATTCGCCAGATTCGTTTTACCCATGGCTCTGTCAAATTGCAAAAAATCTATTTTTTGATATCAAAAGAAAAAAGGCTGAGGTTCTTTCGTCAAACGAAGATCAGAATTTTGAAGCGGCCACTGCGGACCGGCAGCTTGAAAGCATTGTGCAGGTTCAGAAAGTTTTAAGAACTTTTGATCCGGAAGACCGATACCTTCTATTGTTGGTTGAGCTTGAAGGATTGTCCTATCGTGAGACGGCTGAAATGCTTAAAACGACCGAAGACGCCATCCGATCGAAATTGCATCGATTGCGCCAGGAATTCGTAAAGAAATTAAATTAGTTAAAAAAGTTTGAAACGATTTGACCTTTATCCACGTCTACAACATGAAAAGAGAGATTTAAATGTCGCAAAATGAGAACGATCAACAAAATGAACAGATAAGGAATTTATTCCTTAAAGTCGAAAATGCACAGGTTGAACCTTCTGCTTTTATGAAAACGAGAGTTTTAGCCCATTTAAAGGAAGGCCAGATTCAGCAGAAAACAGTTAGATTCTGGCAGTTTTTATCGGTCGGTTCATTTGCCGTAATGATTTTAATCGGTTCTTATGCCATGTACACTCTGAATGCAGTTAAAAACGATGGAATTACAAACCAGGCCTACGTTATTCACGTCGACTTCAACCAGGACGATTTATCGAAAGTGGCTCGCGCCGAAGTTTCACTTCCAGATGACGTGAATTTTATGTCAAAAGGCAAAGTTCATAGTTTGCGCCAAATGACGTTGCCGGTGCAGATAAAAACAGCCGGTCGCGGAAAATTGCCCTTTGTGGTTTCGTCGGCAGTTGAGGGCGAAAAAAGTATAAAGGTTCGGTTGTTGGATGAAAATAATAATTTAGTTCGTGAACAGATACTTAGATTTAAATTTGCAAAAACAAATCAGCAGGTTCAGTTATGAAAAATACAAAACTTTTAGTTATAGCAGGATTATTGATTTCTCAGATTGCTTACGCTGATGACCTGGTACCGGCCACCAGCGAAGACCAGGATGCGTTCTCTGAACAACTGGATCGGGCTGAAAAACTTAATGCTGAAATTAAAGCTAAGCGTAGTGGTACGGAAACGGCCGAAGCAGCAAAATCGCGAAAAGAAAATTTTGGCCAATTAGTCAGTGTAGAGGCCAAGAAATTGAAGGACGCAACTCTTGACGGCAAAAAAGGAATGGGTTCGGCTATTTCAACACTTAAACGTAAAAATAAAACTCAAGCTCCAGTTGTCGATAACTCAAGTGCAGACTCGAATGCGTCGTCAGTAGGTAAAGATGGTCGGAATTCAGCTCCTAATCTAAATAACAGCGGAGGTGCGCCAAGTCAGCCTGGGCAATCAGGAAATCGTAATAAATTGAAATAACAGATCCCCAAATCGTTATTTAAGTATCTTTTAGAAGACCCGCCCCAAGCGGGTCTTCTTGTTTTTTAAACACGAGTTTTTATTAAACAAAAAATATTTAGTAGTTATCATTCTGAAGCGCAACGATTCTTTCTCGACCTACGTCTATTTATTACAAGGGGAATTTATGAAAAAACGCTCACGTACGCGCTATGAATTAGTTATGAATCAGAGCAGCAACGATGGCTTTT
>JAYVIY010000473.1:0-2276 GCA_043769795.1 Pseudobdellovibrio sp.
CCTTCTGGTGCGGCAACGCAAAGAGGCTCGTTGTTTACCACGTAAACGTTGTTTGTTTCCCAACTCAAAAATGACTTTATCTCTTGTTGAATTTCAAGGTATTGCCAATCCCGACCCGCTCTAGGATAAGAGAATTTTTTTGTGTGTCTAAGGGGCAAAGGAACATTTAAGATAATTTGATTTGCCTGGATAGCCCGCGCCATAAGGGCCGTGCACCAGCCTTCGCTGCCGATTTTTTTTTCTACCTTCAATTCGGCGGTGTTTTCCAAAACTTTTGATGCCATCCAAAGCGGAGTATAGTCATCGTGAATATTTTCACGACTACGATAGTGCTCGGGAAATTCAATATTGACAGAGCCGTAGGGCTCACCAAGCGAAGGAAAGCCGAGGCGCGACCACTTATTAAGATCTAATAGCAAAAATTGTTCATGTAGAAAGGGAAGCTCTCCGGAGGGTCGATGCATGAGATGCCCAGCAAGAAGCGCATCTGCCGCCATTAGTTTAGTTGCTGCTTTAAAAAGCTCGAGAACAAATAAATTCGAACTCTTTAGAAACGTACCCGCGCCGATCAGAGAAGCGAATTTAGAACCCTGCTGAAATTGTCTCTTGAGCCAAAGATCAAGATCGTTCATTTGGATAACCGGAGGCTTTTCGGGAAATAAGCTTGCACTAGTGAAGTTGAGGGCCTCATTCAAAAGAGCCGAGTCAGAAATTTTATCGGCAACAACAGCGAGCGCAATCTCTGGCAAAGTTAGGTTGCTTTCCTGTCCGGCGGCAAGCCAATCAATATAGATTTGATTGTTTCGGTCCATCTCGCAACCCAAAAGAGAAAACTTTTTTACCACCTGATTTAAAAGAGCTTTTCGGGTGAAGAGAGTATTCTGTTGCTGTGCCACCTGCAAAACCTGCTCGTTCGTTACACGAATTGGGCCATGAATTATAATGTGGATTCTGGCCTTATCGGAGTTGTTAAAAACGGAGTGGTACTGAGAGTTATTAAATATAAAAAACGTTCCGTCACTCATTGGCAACTTTTGCGAAAACATGTTTCGAGAGCCGTCTTTGTTCAAACACGACCAGAACTCACAGCCCTCGGGCATATTTAATGCGATATTAATTGCAAGCGTCGTTTCGGTAATATCTTTCGTTAGAGAGTCGGAGTGAGTAGAAATTCTTGCTCCAGGCTCCAGCAACATAAAGCGAACTCTTTGGCACTGACTCAGCTCGGTTACGCTTTCTAAAAAACGAAAAGTTTCAGGACAAAGCTTTGCCACCTCAGTTAACGAATATTGCGGCTCCTCAACACCGTAAGAAGGATAGTTTAAAGTTTTTGTACTATCTCCGTTGAGTGCATTTATTCCTAGGCTTTTCCACTTTCCTGAAGTTGTTGAGCTTTGATCATAATTTCTGTGCACAACAAACTTATCCAATAGAGCAGTAGCTTCGCGCAAGCAGGCTTCATGATTAAACTTAATCGGCAACTGAATATAGGGTTTAAATTTTAAATGATATTGAATGTCGCTAGTAACCGGCCAAATTGCAGGAAGCAAGTCGGGCGCAGGCTCTTTGGATTCATTTTCGAGATGCACCGAATGAATACAAAGATGCTCCCTTATTTTTTGAAGAACTTCGTCGTTTGTCAGTTCGGTTTGAATTTCTCCTAGAGGGATATAACCCAAGGCCAGTTTTGGATCATCCGCGTTCCAATTAAAGTGTTCTTTAAACCAGGCCTTTAATTCGGCCATTTTTGAAAAACGGTGAGAATCATTGAAATTGAGGCGAATACCTGTTGTATAGTTAGATTGTGGAACCGGGGTCGTGCTGAAGTTACTCATTCGAAACGCATCCAGAGGCGGAACGCCCGTCACGCCGTAGGTCAGATAAAGCCATCCGCAAACATTATCAGGACTGAAATACGCATAGTCCTCGTCAGAAAAATCAACACGCTTCACTGGAATAAAAAGCACATCGATGTGACCATTTCTACTGGGTGATGCCAAGCCTTCGTAACGATGAATTAAAACATTAAGGCGAATCACTGCGTCGACGATATTCTGGGGAACAACTACGTTAGTGAAGCCACGGCCCATTGCCACATTTACACAACGACGATAAAAAAAATAAAGCATTGTCAAAAGATCTCGGCGCTGAGGCCAAACCCATTGTTCGAAATGGATTAAATTATCGAGCCTTTCGAAATCATCATGAAGCGCAGAAAGAAACTTCTGATCCATCCCTTGATAGGGTACGAGCGTAATCCAGTTTTTTCTATAACT
>JAYVIY010000474.1:0-2268 GCA_043769795.1 Pseudobdellovibrio sp.
GAACGCAAAATTGCAGCCTCATCGGCGGACTTCGGCTGACTGAGATTTGTAATTCCGGTTAGTATTGAAAATAAAAGCTTCGTTTCATCTAACTCGAGATATTTAACGTAGATAGACTGCATTTCTAATTTGTCTTTGACGTGCCTAAAATGGTATTTCCATTTTTTTAATCTCGCTCCGGAGTTTTTCCGTAATTTATGCAAATCACTCATCAAAGACATTAAAAGATAACTAATCGCTTTTTCGCAGTCGAAGTTTTTACGCGATAAACTGAGGTTAAATTCCTCGAGCAACAAGGGATCACGCTCCAAATCAAAACCATTAAAATCATTCTCACGAAGCAAATTTATGCACTCGGGCGTATAAATATGCATTTCCCCTAGGTGAGGATTTATTGTTTTCAGAAGATTATAAAATTTCAGAAAAGAGGCAATAGATTCTGAATTTTTTATATAGGCACTGAGATCAAGATCGCTTTTAAAAGGAATAAACGCTTCGGTTAAAAAGCTGTGACGAGGCCAAATTTTTATGCCCCAGAACAAGCGCGAAAAAAATTTAACCTCTGTATACGCAAGAACATAGGGAATTCTTAAAATTGTATGAATCATGTCATTCGGTTTCACAAATGCTACTCTACTGGAAATAGTCTTGAAACGGAAGCCTGCAAATCTACAAAAGTATTTTTAGCTTTTCTTCCAGCAATAAATTGCGGTCAAGAAAGCTTGGCTTATATAAAAGAAGAATTCGGCAGAGTTTCAATCGGTTTTTTGCAATTCTGAAAAGAGCGGGAATATTGTTAAATCGGAGTAAATACTCCCACATTTGGATAAGGCCAATACCGAGCAGTATGCTGATTAGATAAAAAAGCACCGGTTTTCTTGACCTATCAAGGAAATGAAAGTGAGTCAGTTTACAACTGGTTGAAATTTTATCTTTCTCAAGGTTTACGAGATATTTTGTATTGAAAAAATAGGTGAATTTTGTCGCAAAGCCGGCCTTTTCGGAAATATCCGTAACGGCGATTCGAATAGGAAATGGCAGCATTACCCTTTTATTGATATCATAGATAGAAATCTCGTCTGAAAAAATTCTGACACCGGCATTTTTCATTAAACCTAAGGCAACTGTGCTCTTTCCGGCGCCCGGAAAACCAAAAACAACCGCACCGCGGTTTTTTGTGCTGTAAGACAAGGCGTGAATTCGCATGAGGCCTTTTTTATCAAGATACTCCCCGCAACAGGAGTTGATTAAAAAATAAAGCACGTCATCGATAATGGCATTATCGGCCGCATTGATTTCGACTAGTCGATTTTTTGAATCAGACGAATCATTGACCACCGCCAGGATCTTCTCATGCTTTCTATACACAAGCTGACGAAGTTGCAGCGAAACTTGCCGCACTTCACACATTGACGTTTTACCGATTGGAAAACCACGAAGCCGCACTTCTGTTAATTTTTTTACCACAATTTGCAAATCTGGATTTTCTGCAACAGCACTCGAGAAAAATTCAAAATCACTGTTAACTTTAAGTTCGGAAAGCGAAAAATCACTGCTCAAAATTTTAATGCAATACCCGTAGATGTTAAAAATCTGCGTATTCATCAAAGATTTCCCGTTAAAATACATAGGGCCATGATTTTTAGCTTAAGTAGCATTCCGATTTTGAAGTTAGTGACTTTGCCCACAATTTCATCTTTTACCACTGGTTCTTCATCGGAATAAATATTTTCCAGGCTTCGGGTAATGAAAGTATTGTTTCTCTTAACCTGGTTGCGCCAAATATAGTGAACCACCAACTTTGCTGAACGTTTAAATAACACGACATCAAAAATTTCATAGGTCTCTTGTTGCTCAGTGACAGTCAGCATGTCACCTGCCTTGATCAAAGGATGCATCGAATCTGAAATCACTTTAAAATTCATATTCATGGCTGACACTCATTGAGATTTTTACAGACAATAAAGCCCTGCGAAATAACGAAAGTTCGACTCTTCAAATTATTAAGGTCTTTAAGTGGGTCTTCTTTGTAGGCCACAAGATTGGCCTCAAAATTTTCTTTAATAGTACCGATGTTAAGACCGAGCATATCCGCCGCAGCTGAAGTGGCCGAGGTGATGGCTTCTGCAGGGCTTAAACCCATGCGCTTGAGGTTAATAAGGGAAGCCAAACTGGCTTCCCCCCTTGATTTAAAATTCGAACTGAAATCCAAAACCGAATCAGAACCGAAAACCAAAGGAAAGCTATTCTGCTTCAGCCAGTTTATTC